>JAJYRT010000146.1 GCA_021793945.1 Thermoplasmata archaeon | reverse complement strand
TAGCTGGCCTTATGTATTCGTCTATGAGTCCTTCTACGCTCCATGTTACGCTATGTAGAAACGGTTTTCTCGGCTCGGAAGGTAACCCACCAACATATATCCCGATTTTCTTCGCGTCAAACCTTGTGAATAAATAGCCGGCCATTATATTCGAAAGGCCCGGGGCAAACCCGCAGTCCGGTATATAAACAGAATTCGGAGGCACACTTGCTTGAAAGATAAAAGGGTTTTCCTGGTAGAACGAAACGTCCACAACTCTCTTACCGTCCTTTAGTAGCCTAGCAACAGTGTTTTTCGCAATTTTTCCTGGCAAGGCGACGACGAAAACATTGCTGCTGGACAGAATCTCAGGATTTGTCTCAACCGTGCCCTTTATCTTCTCAACAGAGGAGACCTGGTCCAGGGCTCTCCTGTCAGGGTCTACAAGCATGCATGACCCTTTATTCGAAAGAAATCGCGCTATCTCCCTTCCTATGTGCCCCCCTCCAATCACAGCATAGTCTCTCATTTTATCAGCACGGCATGAGAAGTGGGAATAAGTATGTCTTCATCATGTCATCGAATCCAATTCTTAGGCTCCGCGACTGTTTTTTTTGTCTCTAGTCGCGGGGCCGCGTAAATTTTCCTGATTAGCCAGCAGACGCGAACCATTTCCCCCGGAATTGAAACGTTATTTTTTTATTCTACGTTGCAATCGGTAGTGATAAGTTGAATTGGAATCCCGATCCTGAGCTTTTTCCAGAAACGAGGGGGATTCTATTTGTCTCATAGATTTCTCATCCTTGAGGACGGGACCGTAATAAAGGGGTCAGGTTTTGGTCATGATTCCGGCAGTTACGGAGAAATCGTTTTTACAACAGCAATGACGGGATATCTGGAGTCCATAACCGATCCATCATACAGGGGACAGATGCTCGTCTTTGCTGCGCCGACAATTGGCAATTACCCGTTGCAAAATGGCAAAATGGAATCAGATCGCGCCCAGGTATCCGCCGTGATAACCAGGGATGCGCACTCGACCCTCTATGCCGGGGAGAGCGGAACCCAGCTTGACAGGTTCCTCAAGGAGAACGGGGTGCCTGGAATAGATGGAGTAGACACCAGACTGCTTGTCCGTAAAATAAGGGAACATGGCGTCATGAAAGCTTACATTTCCGACACCCCGGAGTTCCCCGATGTGTGGCCGGATCCGATGGCCGCAGACCTGGTTGGTCCCGTTAGCACCACGTCATCATACACTGTTGCAGGGGTGGGAAAGAGAAATATCCTATATATCGACGTTGGCACAAAAACGAGTCTAGTCGAGAGCATATCTGAAATCTTCTCTCTAACTGTTGTTCCATACAGCGAAAATTTCTCCAATATGAAGAAGGAATATGACGCGATCTTTGTGTCTAATGGCCCAGGAGACCCTTCCCATCCTGCCCTTGCAAAGGTGAGGGAATTTCTTAAGAGCAATACGGGTAAACTTCCAATATTCGGCGTATGTCTCGGGCATCAACTTCTTGCCCTGTCTGGCGGGGGCAGAACCATTAAGATGAAATTCGGGCACAGGGGGACCAACCATGCCGTAACTGATGGAAAGAACATATTCATCACATCACACAACCACGGATATGCGGTAGATCCGGATTCAATTGCAGGAACATCCCTCAAAATAGGACAGAGGGATATAAACGACGGAACGATAGAGATGCTGTACGATCACGAAAATTCCGTGTATTCGGTCCAGTATCATCCAGAAGGATCCCCGGGGCCGAAGGATTATTCTCAGTTCTATGCCTTGATGGCAAAGGTAGTGGAGGATTATTATGCCTAGGGATCGTGCAATCAAGACGGTCCTGATAATTGGATCCGGTCCAGTTGTCATCGGACAGGCAGCAGAATTTGACTATTCTGGATCCCAGGCGTGCCTTTCAATGAAGGAGGAGGGGCTGAGAACGGTCCTGCTGAACTCAAACCCGGCGACAATACAGACGGATTTTGACATTGCTGATCGCATTTACATCGAGCCCATTAATGCAGAAGCGGTCAGACGCATTGTGGAAGTTGAAAAAGTCGATTCTGTCCTGTTCTCAATGGGTGGACAGACTGCCCTGAATCTGGCCATGGATCTTGAAAATTCCGGATTGATCCGCAAGCTTTCCCTGAAGGTGCTTGGAACAGGGGTGGAGTCGATTTCGGTGGCAGAGGACAGGAAAAAATTTCATGCAAGGATGATGGAAATCGGGGAACCGGTGGCCGAGTCCTATACTCTGACTTCTGCGGATTATGAGCAGCAGGCTGATATCATAAGCAGGTTTCCAGTGATCGCCAGGACGTCTTTCTCCCTGGGTGGCTCTGGCGGGTCAATAGCTAGAGACAAAGATGATCTTATACGTTTCTGTGAATGGTTCTTCAGGTCATACATGTCAGATTCGCTGGAGGTTGAAACATCGCTTCTGGGCCTGAAGGAAATTGAATATGAGGTCATACGTGACCACGTTGGAAACTGCATTACAGTATGCAACATGGAGAACCTCGATCCCATGGGAGTGCACACCGGTGAAAGCATAGTGGTGACGCCATCCCAGACGCTGAGTGATGCCGAGTACCATATGCTGCGGCGAGCGGCAATAAAGGTGATCTCTTCCATAGGCATAGTAGGTGCATGCAACATCCAGTTTGCCCTGGATCCGGAGAGTGAAAAGTACTTCATTGTTGAGGTCAACCCGCGTACCTCCAGGTCATCAGCCCTGGCCTCAAAAGCCAGCGGATACCCAATTGCAAGAATAGCATCGAAGATCGCTGTTGGATACAATCTTGATGAAATACGCAACCCGATCACAAAAAACACGTTCGCTGCATTTGAACCCTCCCTTGATTATGTTACTGTAAAGATCCCAAGATGGCCGTTTGACAAGTTTCACGTTGCAAGGACGCTTGGGGTGCAGATGAAGTCTATCGGTGAGGTGATGGGCATCGGGAGAACATTTGAGGAAGCAACGATGAAGGCTATCTCGTCGCTTGATAACGAGATGTCCGAGAAAATCCGGATGTACGAATCAGATGATCGGATATGGGAATATATATCCATTCCGAGTGATCTCCGGATATATGCCATATTTGAGGCGCTTTTCAGGAACTTTGACATAGGGCTGATCGCAAGCAAAAGTGGATATGATCCTTACTTCATCTGGAAATTCAGGAATATTGTGGATATGCTGTCTAGTCTTGAAGTTGGAACAGTCCCGGAAAATCTTCTCTCGTTCAAGGAGCTGGGTATCTCTGACACCATTATTTCCTCATTCACAAAGGTTTCTGCAGTTGAAATATTCAGGTACAGGCTTGATCACAATATTTTTCCACAGTATAAGTCCATAGATACATGTTCCGGGGAATTTGTAGCCATAACTCCGTATATGTATTCAACGTATGAAAGCGAGGATGAGAGAAACACCTCCAGGGTTGGTACAAAGATCATGATCATAGGATCTGGACCTAACCGGATATCACAGGGGCTTGAATTTGACTATGGGGCGGTGAAGGCAATAAAGAAACTCCGCAATGACGGCTATACCACGATCATGGTCAATTCAAACCCGGAAACAGTCTCAACGGATTTTGATATCTCGGACATACTCTATTTCGAGCCTCTCACACTGGAGCACATTTCTAACATCGTTCATGCGGAAAAGCCGCTTGGAATAATAATCCAGTTTTCCGGGCAGACAGGACAGAACATGGCAATGGGACTATCTGATATTTTTGGACCGGACATAATTCTCGGTACAAACCCCATGGACATATCCCACGCTGAAGACAGGACATACTTCGCTGAAGTACTGAAGCAGCTTGGGATAAGGCAGCCGGAATTCACAACCGTGTCAAATCTGCAGGAAGTGTCCGAGAAGCTTTGGAAAATCAACCTTCCTGTCATTTTGCGGTCAAGCTTTATCATAGGCGGCAGGGCTATGGACATAATCGGTGACCGTGAATCGCTGATGAAAAGATCGGAGGAACTCTTCAGGGAACGCCCCGGCTTCCCCATACTTGTGAGCAGGTACGTTGAGGACGCGGACGAGATCGACGTTGATTTTGTATCGGATGGCCGATCCTTTGCAATCTGTGGTGTGTGCATGCACATTGAGGAAGCAGGGACTCACTCAGGAGACGCTACTATGATCATTGGAAAATCCGTTGTGACAAAGAAAGTCCTGGGTGAGATAGAGAGGATAGTCGGCCTGCTTGTGCCTGCCTTTAAACTCATCGGGCTGTCGAACCTCCAGCTTGCGTCAAATGAATCAGGCGTTTATGTAATAGAGCTAAATACAAGGTCCAGCAGGTCAATCCCGTTTGTTTCGAAGGCTACGGGAGTCAACTGGGTCTCCATTGCCGTGGATACAATGCTGGGCAAGGAAATCGATCGGCGGGCAAATACTGCAATGAAGTCCTATTTCATCAAAATACCCGTCTTTCCATTCAAGAGGTTTGAGGATCTGGATCCCATCCTCTCTCCGGAGATGAAGTCGACTGGTGAGGGGATGGGAGCTGG
>JAJYRT010000145.1 GCA_021793945.1 Thermoplasmata archaeon | reverse complement strand
CCCCCTGTGCCCGAATTTCATCTTAATGGTTCTGCCTCCGCCGGACAAGGCAAGAAGTTGATGCCCAAGACATACGCCAAATATTGGAAGTTTACCTGTATTGCCCTTAAGAAATTCCCTTACCTTTGCAAGTGCAGGATGTGCAGGATCCCCGGGGCCATTTGACACAAAGATCGCGTCATATTCCTTCCCAAGGTTGCAGAAATTTTCGCTGTAGGGAACAACAGTAAGAGAGAAGATTTCAGATATGCTCTTGACAAGGCTTTTTTTGGTGCCAACGTCGATATATAGGATATTTCTCTTTCCAGTCCCTGCAACAGTGTATGATGACTTTGTGCTGACGGCACCGACCAGATCTACAGCCATCGGGTCCGGCCACTCATCGGGAAACTCCGGGTTGTCGGAAATGAAAGCTTTCATGACGCCATGTTCCCTTATCTTACGGACAAGCAGTCTGGTGTCTACTCCATCTATTCCAGGCACCCCGTTCTCCTTGAGGAAACTGTCAAGCTGGGTTCCGCTCTCCCCGGAATAGAGGGTGGAGTGCGCATCCCTGGTTATCACGGCAGATACCTGTGCGCGATCTGATTCCATTTTACCCTTTTGCAACGGGTAATTGCCAATTGTCGGTGCGGCAAAGACAAGCATCTGTCCCCTGTATGACGGGTCGGTTATGGACTCCAGATATCCCGTCATTGCTGTTGTGAAAACAATTTCTCCATAGCTGCCGGAATCATGACCAAAACCTGACCCCTTTATTACAGTACCATCCTCAAGAATGAGAAATCTATTAGACAAATAGAATCCCCCTCATTTTTGGAAAAAGCTCAGGACCGGGATTCCAATTCAACTTATCGCTACCAATTGCAATGTAGAATAAAAAAATAACGCTTTAATTTGGGAGAAGATGGCTCGTGTCTGCTGTCTAACCATGAAAATATACGCGTATCCTCAACTCTTTGGATAAAATGAATTAAACGTACCTGAGACACATTCGATCCCCAACGGTAAGGAATGCGGAGGAATGGCAATGAGGGTATTGTTTTAAGGTGCCCAGTGGAAAATTGTGAATGATTTTCCCAAACTAGAGATGAAGAAATTATCTCGGAGCCTAAAAATTTGACTTGGCCACTTGATGATGATATACTTATCCTCATTTCCCATGTCTTGTCGATAGAATGAGAGACTATGCTGTAATTGGAGGCGGACACATAGGAAGGGAGATAGCGGAGTTTCTTTCGAATAAAGGGTCATGCGTGCTTGTCGACCCTGACTGGAGAGCCCTGGACCAGGTTTCCTCTGTTGAGAAGATAAAAGGCACGATTGAGACAAATCCGGAGGTTCTGTCAGGCAGCAATGTTTTCGTGGTCGCACTCCCGGGAAAAATTGCAAAGGACACGGTTGCCAGGCTACTTAAGGGCGGTAAGAGAGTGGTAGATGTATCGTTCTACCAGGAAAACCCTTTTATCTTTCAAGGAAGTGTGCCTGCAGAATCTGTTTATATACCCGACTGTGGGTTTGCCCCGGGCCTGTCGAATATAATGGTCGGTCATTTGTTCAAAAAGTTTGACACAAGGAAAATCGGAATATATGTTGGTGGGTTGCCAACTGAACCGCGGAAACCATTTCTCCATAGCGTAACATGGAGCGTGGAAGGGCTCATAGACGAATACGTTAGGCCGGCAAAACTCATTAAGAACGGGAGCACCATTGAAACAGACCCTCTTGAAAAGACATTCAATTATCAGCCACGCGGATTTATGAACCTCGAAGGATTCTACTCTGATGGGCTCCGAACCTTGCTCAGCACCATTCCCGTCCAGGACCTTTTCGAGATAACCCTGAGGTATAAAGGGCACCTCGAAAACATGAAATTTCTCAGGGAAATGGGTTATTTCAAGGATGAAAATGATATGTCCCCGAGAAAAGTGACGGAGAGGATTTTCTCACAATTTAACGATACTCATGACATATCTATCCTCGATGTCATTTCTCTCGACAAGAAAGAGCATAGAATAGAATTGAGAGACTATGGAAATGACAATTTAACCTCAATGGCCAGGCTAACTGGTCATACCGCTGCAATTACTGCGACTATGCTAACTGAATATCCTGAAATCAGAGGTTTCTTACCACCTGAGGAACTGGGAAAAGATGAAAAGAAAATGAACCATATCCTTAACGGGCTCAGACAGGAAGGTGTGAAGATAGAGATGACCTGAATTCTGTTATGTCTGTGTTTATTGCTACCCATAATATTTTTTAGATCGTGATACCTATTTCAACAATTGATAGAAGGGCGGAGGGCGACAGAGATAGTGTACCACAATGTTAGAATGTATCCACAGACAAAGTAGTTTTTCCAGAAGCGATATGACCTGATAAAGTGACGAGTGGTGCTATCATTAAAAAATGTTTGATGCACATTTGTCTTTTATAACAACTTTGTTGTTCAGCCGATCTTAATCCTGCGGAATTCTCCCGTCAAGTGATTTATTACTTATTATATCTTTGGCACGGTTTAACACGTCTTCCCTAGGCGTGCGCCACGAATTGAAAAGTTTCATTCTCTTCTCTTTTGCGTACAAAATTTCTTGACTACTGACAGATGTGAATTCAGGTGGTTTGTGATAATCGAGGGGGACATTTTTCCTTATCTTTTCACCTACCACAGCATATGAATCCTTCCAGGACTTTCCAGACTGAAAGACTGAGAATGCCTCCGCTGTGGCATTTACTGAATTTTCCATTGAATCCGCAGCCTTTTTCTCGTCGAGTTTGAATTCTAACATGAAATCTTGAAAGTGATTGAGAATTTTTTCGCATAAGATAACAAATTCTATAGTTTTGTCCTTTGATGCCTGGAATTCTCTGTGATAACCAGATCCTTTATTCGTCAGAATCGTGGCAGTTGAAACACAATGCCCTATGGCTTCGGAGGCGTAACCTTGAACCATTTCCAGAAAGTCAGGATTCCTTTTGTTTGGCATAAGCGAACTGCCTGTGGAAAACCCATCCGGTAGCATTATGAACGCCGCGTCCCCCGCACTAAAACTTATAAAGTCCTGTGAAATTTTAGATAAAAAAATCATTATTCTCAGAAGGAGTGTTGACACGTCCAGATCGTCAATGCCACGGTAAAAACTTCCAGCCATTGGATTTTGTGCGTTGGACTTGAAGCCAAGACTTCTGGCAACCATCTTGAAATCTGCGGGTGAAAGTGAGCCAAAGCCAGAACCATAACCAAGCGGTGAAATAACTGAAAATTTTTCAGACATATCGAGAGCATCATGCGACATATCTAAGAATATTCTGGAGAAATAGTCAAAATATGTGGAAATCATGATTGGCATTGCCTGGCGATTGTGAGTGTAACCTGGCATCACCCCTTTGAAATCTCCTTTGCGAGTCATCATTGTCTCTGAAAGGGTCGTGAGATATTCTGAAATTTTAAGAAGATGGTCTATGTAGAAAGACCTGATGTCAATGTGGCTTTGCTCGTTCCTTGAAAGAAATATGCGAAGATTCTTGTATGCATTACCACCATTCCCCTTCAGGTACTCTTCTACAAACCCATGCACATCTTCGACCGCGGGATCCATGGTTATCTTATTCCCGATCAAACGCAAGAGACCGGAAAGTATTGCATTGCTATCTTCTGTAGAAATGACAGATTCCTTTCTTAATTGCAACTGGTAAGCAAGAAGAGAAACTATTTCGTAGTCCAAGAGCATGGTGTCTATCTGCGCATCCTCAACTGTCATGATGTCAGAAAGATCCTTGCCCGCTTCTTCTGATGCTCCGCCACTCCATATTTTTGTCATTGCTTCACTCTTCAATAACTATTTCGCCGAACTGTTTTTTCCTTACCTTCCTTGTTGCAATTGTCTGGCTCCCAAAAATGTATATGAAACCTGGGGCTTTGCTCTGGTCAAAGGTCTGGTTCTTCCCATATGTAGACATAAATATGTCATAAAGTGAGTTTGTGCTTTCAACGCCCACCGGGATAACATTGCCTTTATATAACTTGAGTTTGACTGTTCCGTTTACAACCGCATTTATGCTCTGCTGGAATTTCTTTATGTGATCCATGGCAGGATCAAACCAGAATCCACTATAGACCATATCCGCAAACTGCTGATCCATGACCTTTTTCAACTGGCTTTCCTTCTTGTTCAAAACCAGGGACTCGAGATATTTATGTCCATTTATTATTGTGATAGCGGCTGGGCATTCATAGAATTCGTGACTCTTTATGCCTACAACCCTGTCCTCTATCATGTCAATTGCCCCGACCCCGCTCTGACCTGCTCTATAATTCAATTCACTAATCAGGTCCCTGAGAGGCATTGGCTTACCATTGAGTTCAACCGGCAATCCCTCGTTGAATGTAATAGATACAACATCCGGCTTCTCACCTGATTTTTCAACGGGTAGAACCCACCTGTATGCATCTTCTGGAACTCCTTCGTCTATGAATTCCATGCTTGAACCTTCAACCGACCGGCCCCACAAGTTTTCGTCTACAGAATATTTCCCTCCATAGG
>JAJYRT010000144.1 GCA_021793945.1 Thermoplasmata archaeon | reverse complement strand
AAGTGAATCCAGGAGGGACTTCCTCGGAATGTCCCGTATGTGGTGGAAAACTGAAGCACCCAACCTGGAAGATGTCCAGATGTGAAACTTGCGGTCGGGACTACGAGAGGGACAGGTTAGCCTCGCTGGCTATAACCCTGCGTGGCCTTGATCTTTGCGGAGACCCGTTCCCCGTGAGTGCGGAATCCTCTTTGCCATCCATGATGGATGAATACCTGTACGTCAGAAGCAAACCTGATGCTTCAGAAGCAGGAAGGACCGAGATGGCATACGATCCGAACAGACCTGTGCAGAACATCACATAGGGTTTTGAGAACGGTTTCATCCACCTCTATTATCTGATCTTCCCTCAGGTGCCCCTTATCAACCCCGCTTCCAGTAATGGCGATGCGGAATGGATCTTGCCGCAGTACTGCGCTCAGGTTACCACTTGTGCCCAGAAGCCATCCACGCCTATAGAAGTCCGTGGCTGCATCTATGAGAGCTGCGGATACTTCACTCTTCCTTAATATCTCGACCGGTGTAAATTCAGTGTTCTGATTCAAGCCAGTTTTTCCTCCGTCATCAATCTGTGCTTATCTAACCCTGACCATGCGATGAAGCGGATACGTTGGTGACAATTGCTGTCACAACGATATTCGCTCTAGTACTTGTTCATAGCCATTTTCGGCAATTATCTTCAGTGGCCAAAGTTAATGGTCGCATTTATAACATATATTTCAATATTATGTGTCTAAATTACGAAAATTGTGTTCAGGCGGTTATTCCGAAATTCAATGTCAGGCATGGTTATGCAAAATGCGGAGGGCCGGATTTGAACCGGCGGACCCCTACGGGAATGGACCCTGAATCCATCGCCTTTAACCTAGCTCGACAACCTCCGCTCTGCCCTGTCCCTGTGATGGTGTGCTGTTTTAAGTATTTTCTTATAGGAATTAAAGGAAAAGATTCTCCGAGTGTTGCCACATGAAAATTGTGTTATACCTCGTATAAACCAGTTTAAAAAAGAATTTTATAATACACAGCCATATACCGCTGAATGTTTGAAACCACTTTCAGGAAATTGGGTATCATCTCAAAAAATCACAGGAAGAAGATTATAATTATCTGGGTAGTCCTGTTCCTCGTAATGCTGCCATTTGCATCATTACTCTTCAGTGAGACATCCTACAATCTTACAAATAGCATCGTAACGAAGAATTCAATGTCTTACAGGGCGAGTGCAATATTCGACACTCAATTTCGATCCTCCTCTTCCGCCGGAGGCGTTTCTTCATTAGTTATTGTAACCAACAATACTCCCGTAACCGAAGCAAAATCTTCTCATGACCTACAGAATCTAACTAACAGGCTAAATTCCTATTTACAAACTGTTCCTGGTTATACAGGATTAACGTCAATCTATGGCCTGGAGAACAGCACACTGGGAAAAACAATTCCGGAATTGAAACTTGAACTTTCTGGCACTGCACACTTGATTAATGGCACGACAGCTTACTATTCAAATATAAACAATACCATTGGATTTGAATACGGTCTTCCATTACTGTATCTTGAAAATTATTCAGCGAATTTTTCTAAAACAAACAATAGCACTAAGGCAAGCTATTCAGCGTATAACTACACCATAGGAGCAGCTACCAACTTACCATCTATTACTCCGCTGGCAATAGAGTATGTTAACACATTCGCATATTACTGGAATCACACTGCAAATATGAGTCATTCAGTGAATTCAACATTAGTAAATGCAACGTTCGATAATTACGCATCGAGTTATCCGGTCTATCCCATCATGACAGCGATTCACAATGCTACCTCGTTTAATTCTTATTTCAAAAATCAGTCAAGCGCAACCTACAACGCAAGCCTCGCAATTATCGCCAGTTCATATTCTTCAGATCTCACAGCAGCCAACCTGATAACATCAGGGCTTAGTATCAGCATCCTGGACTTTACACGAGATGCTTTAAATCTTGGACTTATACCATCATCCACCTCCGTAAAGAACCTCAGCTCATCATTTTTGATAAACGGTACCGAGAGCGTGTTTGCCCATAACCCCCTGATTTCCGTTAATCCCGCCTCCATAAGTAAATTTATAACCTACCTTTATACGACTAACGCAACAATAGCTATTCAGCAGGAAATGTCTGACAGCAATTTTCCAAATTATCCAATATTACCAAGCCCCTATGTGTATCACCAGTTTGTTGGATATGATAACAGCACAACAATAATCATTGCTTCCTTCAACCAGGACACGTCCGCATCACTTATCACTGCAATAGACAATATTACCTCAACCTATACCAGCACCATTCCACATAGCGTGTACCTTGTGGCAGGTTCCTCAGCATTGAACAACCAGCTTGCCGGAGAGTCCCTTAACGGAATGGCCAAAGCCCTGATCATAGGAATCGTCCTTTCCGTCCTGATAATAGGCCTGTTCTTCAGGTCCCCCATAGCTGCCTTCATCCCCCTGCTAATCTTCGGCTTTTCGGCCGTGATATCAATGGGAATCAACGGTCTCATCTACAAGTATGTCCTTCACTCCTCCATATCTTTCATTACGCCTACACTGCTCCTCATACTGATTCTGGGGCTTACCAGTGATTATATAGTTTACATCATGTCCAGATACAGGCAGGAACTACGCAAGAATAGCCCGGATCCAATACCGGAATCAGCACAGTGGGCCGGGCATGCAGTGTTCACCTCCGGCTTGACAGTTGCTCTTTCGTACTTAGTATTGTGGATTGCAAATGTTCCAATATTCAGCGATTCCGGCCTGACGAACGCGATAGGGGTTACTGTGTCCATAATGCTGGCAAACACTCTTCTGATCGCGTTGCTTTCTACTTTTGGAAAGAGGCTGTTCTGGCCATCAAAGATTGTAGCCAATAGAAAATTCCCATTTGAGCACTCTATGACAAAGATTGCAGGTGGCGTTATCCGGAACAAGAGGAAAGTTGCAGTGATTTTTGTCCTCTTTGCATTGTTTGGACTTTACGTTTACGCAACAACGCCCAGTAGCATGGATGTATTCAGCCTGGTACCGAGCAGCAGTGGAATACAGGCACTGCAACAGGTGAACGACTCCTTCCATGGAGATTTCTTTGATAGGGGCTACGTGATCCTCAACTTCACTGCGCCCCTTATTATCAATGGCCAGTACAACTCTACTGAAATGAAACAGGTCACGTCTGTGGAAGCGGCATTGATTAACGATAGTGCAATAAGCCAGGTTTATGGGCCGACTTATCCATTCGGATATTACGTGAATACATCCGTGATCGCTTCATATCCGGCACAGGATTCTAGCCTTTACTACCAGTATATTAATGATTCAATAGGGCAGAATCCGGACTATGCAATGATAACTTTCCAGTTGTCCCAGGTAGCCTGGAATTCATACTCTTCCGCTGCAGTTAATAACCTTCCCGGCGTGATGAGCAACGCACCCGGCGTCCATGATTACACCTACGAAATAGGAGGGCTCACGCAGGGCCTTAACGATGCCTACAGTTACACGGCCCAGACATTTTCAAAGATGGTACCGATCCTGGCACTCGCGGTTTTTGTTGTGCTTATGATACAGCTAAGTTCATTGCTCACGCCGGTCCGCCTGATAATCATGGTTATGGCATCTGTTCTTGTGTCTCTTGCTGTTACTTATATCATTTATTTCAATATTCTCAAACTGCCAATCCTCATATTCCTACCGTTGTTCAGTTTCATAACCCTTCTTGCGGTCGGCCTCGACTATGACATATTCATGATAACCAGGGCACGCGAAGCGGTAATAAAGGGGATGAGCAACGAAGAAGCTATCCGTACTAGTGTTGTTGAAAACGGAGGTGTGATCATTACACTCGGACTTCTGCTCTTTGCAATCTTCTTCTCCCTGATTTTTAGCGGAATTGGGATAATCCAGGAAATTGGAACTGGTCTTGCTCTGGGAGTCATAGTGGACACCTTCATCAGCTGGCCATTTTTCGTGCCCGCTATCATGCTGATAATGAAGAGATACAACTGGTGGCCGTCCAAGATTGGGAAGGTGAAATAAAGATGAAGCATCTGGATGGAAAGGAACCAAAAAATATACATTTCAGGTGGACGAGTTCAAACAAACCGGTTTTGTCTGTTGATAGCGGCGAAACTGTATCACTTTCGGTTCCTGATTCCTCGACATGGCAGATCAGGAGGGGTTATCATACTGAGGACCTCAAGAAAATAGATTCTACAAGATATGATGGAGCAGTCGGCCCAATTTATGTCAACGGTGCAACCCCCGGAGATATCCTTGAGATTGAACTGAAAGAGATGAGGACGGCATCCTGGGGATGGAGTGCCATAATCCCGGAAATGGGGCTTCTCAAGGGCGACGTTAGTGAGAAGCTAATGATGTGGAAGATAGGTGAATTTGCCTCCTCAGAGACTTCAGGTTTCCTTGAAGGAGTTTTAGTTCCAATCCAGCCATTCCTTGGAGTCGTTGGAACTGCACCGAAAGATGGAGAATTCGGCATGATCCCGCCACAGCATTTCGGTGGGAACATGGACAACAGGCTACTGGGTGTAG
>JAJYRT010000011.1 GCA_021793945.1 Thermoplasmata archaeon | reverse complement strand
TCAGCAAATTCTCTGTGGCTGTATGTTCATTCAACAGGGGTAAATGCGCCTGGACTATTAAGGGATACTGGGCAGGGAAGAATTAATAAAACCACTTACGGTAAGGTGGGCATGAAGCTGGTCAGGGTTGGAAAGGTCAAGGAAGTCTACGACGAGGGCGAGACACTTCTCTTCAAGTTTACGGATAAAATATCTGTTTTTGACAAGATAATCCCCACAACGATTCCTTTCAAGGGTGAGTCTCTTTGCAGGACCTCCGAATTCTGGTTCAGGAAAACGTCAGATGCCGCACGCGTGGAGACACATTTAATTGAAATGGTGTCACCAAATGAGATGAGGGTCAGGAAATTTTCAATCCCTGAAGGAAATGGAAGTATATTCTCAATAAATTACCTTATTCCTCTGGAATTCGTCGCCAGGTACTATGTCGCCGGATCGCTTTATGATAGGTTCAAGGAGGGAAAGGTATCCAGGAGCGACATGGGATTGGCCAATGAACCAAAGTATGGCGAAAAACTCGACGATCCATTCCTGGAAGTCACTACAAAGTTTGAGAAGTTTGACCGGCCGTTGAATATCGACGAGGCTCTGGAGATTGGCGGACTTCGCAGACCGGAACTTGACGAAATTTATGACGCAATCCTTAGGATAGACCGCAGGATAGAAAAGCAGGTCATCCCGAACGGGCTTATTCATGCAGACGGAAAGAAGGAATTCGCCCTTGGGGACAACCGAGAACCTGTGGTTGTGGACACATTCGGGACTGCAGACGAGGACAGGTTCTGGGATAAAAAACAGTATGATCTGGGAAACATTGTGGAGCTCAGCAAGGAATCAGTTCGCCAGTATTACCGTTCCAATGGGTACCACGACAGGCTGTATGACGCAAGAACTAAAGGTAAGAAGGAGCCTGAAATATCACCACTGCCTGATGAACTCGTTGAGCGCACGAGCAAACTCTATAGGGATCTCTTCGAACGCATTACGGGGCAGAAATGGTGAGTGCCTGGATGAAGAGTTCAAATGTCCCGTGATCACTGGATCCCAAGCTCAATCTGGTTTTCTATGTAATGCCATAGCTGGTGTTCTATTTCGTATGACCAAAGAGCCTCAGGCACCTCTACGAACGCCACAAGCTCTGAGACAAAGAACGTTTCAATGGCTGCGACACCCATATCCTTCAGCCACGATCCAACTCCCATTTTAATCTTGAAATTGCTCCGATCCCCTTCTATGACAATTGTGAATGCCCGGTCCATCGCAAGCAGCGTCCTAAACACTCCTCCTTTCTTTGCTTGAATCAATATGCCATGAGGGTGCTTACCGGACTGTGTCTTGAAATGTTCCTCATCAAAAAATTCGACTATGAGCTGGCCAAGTTTGTCAAGGTCAACGTTCTTTCCATTGTATTCTCTCGTTGCCATCTTCATAAATTACCTTAATAGTGCATTGTATAAAAGCAATGCTCGAGTTGAAATCAAGAAAGCAAGATTTCCAGAAATCTTATAAACTAGAAATCAATACTGGATCGATAACAATGACGGATCAAAAAAAGGCCAACAAAGAGGAAAAAGAAGAGAAAACGCAGGAGGAAGAACATACCCAGAACATTTCAGTCAAGGGCATCAAGAGGGATGTTTACGACAAAATTTCCCAGATAGCCAAGCTGACTGGAAGAACACTTGGTGAAGTGACAAATGAGGCATATAAATCACTCATCGGTGCATTCGATGGGGCAGGGCATATTTCAAGAAATTTCATGGAAGGCCTTGCAGGCAGTGTGTCGAGGTATGTGGAGAACATCAAAAATCTTGATCTCACCAAGAAGGATCTCGAAGAGATTGGTCACAGGACTGTATTCAAGAACATAGATAATCTGGTTCTCGTCGACGTTGATGATGAAACTTTCGATAGGTACGTGGATGCAATAATAAACGTAAAAGTCCTTAGCATTCCCGCTTCACTCAAGAAGTCGAAAGTGCTGCTGAAGTGCAGCTATGTTGATTCCATCGTCCAGGGGTAATAAGCCCCATTATCTCTTTCTCAGCACAGTGAAGTACCTGGTTAGTGATTTGTGTTGCGGAACAGGTACCATGGATACAGGGCTGAAAAATTCACTGGCAAGTTCCAGAAGGCCGGAGTCACCGACAATTAAGGCGCAATGACCTTTATCCGCGAGCAGGTTATGAAATGTGGCGAAGGATTCCTGATAAAGTTGATCGATATTATCTCCGTGAAGTGAGGAATTCCTTCCATATGGCATATCTGTAATTATGGCAGCCGCCTTCTCATCCATATCAAGTTCGGATACGCTGCTACGTATGATCTTTGCGTCGGAATACCCGAAATACTTGAGGTTCAGTCTCGCTCCCATTACCATTGAGAGGGAGATGTCACTTCCGACGATCCTCCTCCCCATCATTGCGGCTTCAATCAGAATTCCTCCGGTTCCGCAAAAAGGGTCAAGAACGAGATCACCGGGTTTTGTCATGGATACGTTGACGAGATACCTGCCAAATTTTGGATGGAGAGATACCGGAGAAAAGAATGGACGCATAGGAGCCCTTCTTTGTTCAAGCTCTTTCCTGTCCCGCTCATAACGGATTATGCAGAGATACCAACGATCCGCTCTGATCACTCTTATGACAAAGTCAGGTTCAGTGAATGATACCCTCCCCTCCGCCTGAAGAATTGACCCGATTGCAGACTCAGTATAGGCTGCTGGTGAAACGGAATACTGCTTCAGTCGAACATAATACTTGCCATCTGGTATAATTCTGCTGTCAAAATCCTCAGGTTTATCCGTAACCTGAACGATTTCGCTAACGGTGTTTACAAAGGATGACTGAGTCACGGTTTTCCAATTTCCGCTTATAATGAAGATCTGCTTGATCTGGCTATCTATTGTAAAATCGCCGAAATTATAGCTTAACGCACGTATTTCATTGCCGAGAAGATCAAGATTGAGAGAACTGCATTCAAGTATATATCTTGGCATTAGTATTATGACTCAATGAAAGCTCAGTTCTTTTTTGTTTCTTTTGCGAGATCTACTGCAAGGTTCTCATAAATTTTACTGAGTTTCTTTATGGATCTCTTAACGGCTGCCTGGGGCTTTCCTGTCTTGACCTTGACGTATATCTGCGGGTTATCTATGACAGGATGCTTGATATAGTAATGTGACTCGTTAACCTGTTCATCGTGGAGTATCTCCTCTACTATTGGTCTGAGGAGTGCATTATCATAGTTCAGCATTTCTAGTGTCATGGAGTCTTTATCTTTTTCCACGACCCTGAATTTGGAATCCATGTTCCCTCATTTGAACCACATATATTATTCTTGTTTATCCACGTAAGAAAGTGAAGTAAAGCACGATGATCTAAATTCTCATGAATATCATCGAGTGGAGTAGGGGACATTGAGAGACTCACTGGAAAAAACCTTAAAATATAAATATGGGTAATATTTGTAGTCAGCGAGGAGGTGTCTGTATGTCATTGCTGACCAAGCGCAGGGACTTTGATGATGATGAAGACGATGATGACTACGATGATGACGATTAAATTACCATATTTTTTTGGGTGAAATCTTAAACTATTGCTTTTGCTGAATGGATCTGAATTGACGATTATTAAGGGATGAGAGCGTTGGAAAATTTCGATTTGCTGGATAGGCGGATAGTCTCTATGCTGGCAGAGAGGGGGATCGAGACGCCTACCGCGCCGCAGGCTCTTGCCATGCGGTCTATAATCGAGGGAAAGGATGTTCTCCTGCTCTCTCCAACAGGCAGCGGAAAAACGGAAGCTGCGATCCTTCCGCTGATGCACCTTCTCCTAAGGGACAATCCACCTCCGGTTGCCGTGCTTTACATTACGCCACTGAGGGCTTTGAATAGAGACATGCTGCAGCGGCTGATTGATTATGGAAGAAAGATCGGGATTTCTGTCCAGGTCAGGCATAGCGACGTAGGACCAGCCGAAAAGAGGGAAATACTGAAAAATCCGGCAGGGATACTGATAACAACCCCCGAATCGCTCCAGATTATGCTTAACGGGAAGAATCTGAGAGAACTCATAAGAAATGTGCGCTATGTTGTGGCAGATGAACTGCATGAGCTTTCTCAGAACGAAAGGGGATCGCAATTTTCACTGGCAATGGAAAGGCTGAGGCGTCTGACCGGTGGATTCCAGGCGGTGGGACTCTCGGCAACCGTGGGAAATGCTGAAGAACTTTCCCGCATGCTTAATGGAACTGGCAATGTAGAGATAATAAAAGCAGCCGTTGAGAAGAGAATGGACGCTACTGCTGTTATTCCCCAGAGCTCCGACAAATCCGCATCGGAAATCATGGGTTGTGACGAACAGTATGCTGGTGCCATATTATACATCTGGAAGCTGATAGACAGCAATCCCGGAACCATAGTTTTTGTCAATACAAGAAGCATAGCTGAGGACATTTCATTCAGGATCAGGCTGATGGTCAAGGACCCGCCAATAATGGTACACCATGGATCACTGTCAAGGGACACTCGCGAGTCGGCAGAAAAGGATTTCAAGAGCGGAAAAATCAAGGCAATAATCTCGACCTCTTCCCTTGAACTGGGCATAGACATTGGACTTGCAAAACTGGTCATACAGTTCAACTCGCCAAGGCAGATTAACAAGTTACTGCAGAGAGTGGGAAGGTCAGGGCACAGTCTGGAAAGAATTTCTACCGGAATAGTTGTGTGTACCGACGTCATAGAGCTTGAGGAAGCTCTTGCAATAATTGATCAGGCAAATTCTGGTGTTCTGGAGGATATTCTCATAATGAAAAATTCCCTTGCTACTGTTGCCAACCAGATAATCTCAGAAATACATTTTTCAAAGGAAATAGATTCTGAGCTGCTGTTCACACAGATCACTGCGGCTTATCCATTTCGCACCTTTGCGCGTGAAGACTATCAGTCTCTGCTTGATTTTCTCGCTAAAACCAGGAAGATATGGAACGATCTGCCAAGCATCCGCAGGAGGGCCGGAACGCTGAGTTATTACCTGGAAAACATTTCCATGATTCCCAGCGAGAAGAACTATCGCGTGATAGACATAGGATCTAGAAAATTTATCGGTACTCTTGATGAAAGATACGTCGTAAACGAGATCGAGCCAGGCAGTTACTTTGTTATCAAGGGATCAACCTGGCGTACTGTCAGGATAGACGAGGACCGTATCTTCGTGGAAGCCTTCCCCACCGTGGCCATAGCCCCGAAATGGTCTGGAGAGGATATACCGGTTCTGCCGGACGTGATGGACAAAGTCTCAGAAATGCGGAAGAACAGAAAGATTCCTGAATATACTGACGCTTTCTCGTCATCCCTCATGAAGGAATGGTATTCTGGACAGCTTGCCCTCAAGGAGAGGGTAATAATAGAGACAAAAAACGGAGAGATAATTGTCCAGATCATACTTGGAACAAGGGCAAATTTTGCACTAGCGGAGATAATGACCAGCTTTCTGGCCTCGGTGACTGGACAGAGTGTTGAGATGGATTATTCCCCATATCACATATACCTGCGGTGTTCCCGCCAGATAACGGCATCAGATGTCGAGAGGATTATCAAGGGAATAGACCCTGGCAGGCTGGAAGAGTATATCAGGGGCGTCGCCAGGAGGTCAAGATTTTTCAACCTGGTATTCCTGTACGAAGCGAAAAAATTCGGCGTGATAAGTAAGGATGCCGACATGAGCCGCATTCGCTTCGAGAAGATAGTGGACTCTTACCTTGAAACGCCGGTTTACACAGATTCCGTGAGGAAGCTGATTACCAACTACATGGACCTGGACTCGCTGAGGGAATTCCTTTCCAACACAAATGAAATTGAGTTTGTTCTTATGAACAATATTTCAGGGTCTTCTGGAATCTTCCTCAGGCACTATTCTGAGAAGGTGTTGCCACTTCGGCCGACCAAGTCCATACTTGAATCCGTCAAGACCAGGCTGATGAATGAAGAAACGGTCCTATATTGCGTCTCCTGTGGTAATATCCGGACAATGAAGATTCGCGAGATAAAATCAATAAAGTGTCCGGATTGCGGCAGTTACCTTGTGGCTTCGTTATCACGATATGACCGAGAGGAACTGGACTCCATAAACCATAAGGGTGGCGACAATTCCAGGATAAGAAGAAGAATTTCAAAGAATGCTCATCTTGTCAGGGAGAAGGGTATGATAGCCATAATAACAATGGCTGCAAGGGGGATCGGGGCGGAAACCGCCTCAAGGATCCTCGAGGTGTCGTATCACAGCGAGGATGACATTATCAGGGCTATACTCAACGCTGAGGTGGAGTTCGCAAAGAACAAGCGGTACTGGGATTGAAATGCCGGCTGTACAATTTATCAGGCGTGAACCCGAAAGAACGCTTAAGATCATTGAAGCGTACATTGAAAAGAATCTGGAAGTCCCGGTTATTGTCGAGGGCACGAAGGATATGGAAGCCCTCAGAAAGATCGGGTTTCGTGGCAGAGTTATCGTTTACAACTCGGGGCTTAGCGTGGTTGCATTCTCAGAATTGGTCTCCAGAACAGAGAGGCGTGTCATACTGCTCATGGACTTTGACAGAACTGGAAGTATTTTGAGGAGGCGGCTATCATCAATCCTTTCTGCCGTGGTTCAGGAGGTTGATGTCGGGCTCTGGATATATATCCGGAGACACCTGCCTGTCAGGGCGGTGGAAGAGCTCCCCGCTATCATTGAGGCGCTGGGAAGCTTGTCGCGTTCACCCACTCCAGGGAGAAAGAGAGGAAAGAATCGGGAATAAAAGTTTATGATTGACGCTGGATTAAGGTCAGATGGCTTCCAACATCAAGCTGACATTCTTTGGCACAGGTGGGTCGTGGCCCACACCGATCCGTGGACTCCCCGCAGTGGGGATACAGGTTGACGACATGTTAAACCTCTTCGACTGCGGAGAGGGGACTCAAAAGCAGATAATGGCCAGCAGCACCTCTTTCATGAAGATAGAGAATATCTTCATATCTCATTTTCACGGGGACCATTTCATTGGCCTGATAGGCATGGTCCAGAGCATGTCCTTTAACGGGCGCGTTGCCCCGCTGAATATTTATGGCCCGCGAGGAGCTGTACGCATGGTGCTTAATGCACTGAATGTGGGTTACTTCAGGCTTAATTTTGACGTAAAGATAACAGAGCTCGAGGACAGCGGAAGCTACGACTTTGGGGACTTCATAATCAGGACACAGCCAAATGATCATCCTGTACCCGCAATATCTTTCAGCCTGGAGGAGAAGGACATGATCCGCATCGACAGGGAGAAGGCGGATGAATTGGGATTTCCTGTCAGAAGGCTGGAAGAGCTACGGAAAAAAGGGGTTGTTGAAGTAGGAGGAAAAGTATTCAGGATAGAGGATGTCAGTGCAGGAACAAGGAAGGGGCGCAAGATAGTTTACACTGGGGATACGAGACCAATGAAGTCAACCGTAGCATTTGCTAAAGGGGCAGACGTTCTTATTCATGATACAACCACGGATTCGTCACTGGAGCCAAAGGTAAACGAGTTCGGCCACACCTCTTCCAGGCAGGCTGCTGAAATAGCCCGGGATTCAGGAGTTAAGCGGCTGTACCTGTTTCATTACAGCCCGAGGGTGGATAACGTAAACACTCTCCTTGAAGAGGCTAGAAGCATATTCCCCCAGTCCTGTGCAAGCAGCGATCTGCTTGAATATGACGTACCGGTGAACAGAGCCTCGCCAGAATAGTTTAGCCAAGACATTATCTTTTGACAGGTTCAGTGGTGATGCCAGTCTGATCCTGGTAATTTCCCGATCGCTGCTCGTAGGTTTGGGCAGGTTCTGATGACATCCTAATGAATGTGATCTGGGCTATTCCCTTTCCCGTGGCAACCATAACGGGGGCATCGGTGGCGTTGTACAGGGCAAGGGTGAGTTCTCCCCTGAAACCGGAATCCACAAGTCCGAAACTCCCAATGATTCCCTTCCTGCAGAAGGAAGACTTGAGCCATATCTGGCCTGCAATTCCGGATGGCATCTCCAGTCGCTCCAGCGTTGAAACCAGAAAGAAGCTTCTGGACGGGATGTTGCCGTCTGTTCCATTACCACCTGGCAAACTGATCCTGCCAGCAGTAAGATCATATCCATTCGGTGTAAGCTGTTCCTCCCTGTAGTTGCTAACAATGAGTTTTCCCCTGGTTACAAGGGATCTTATCTCTGCGTCAGAAAGCATTCTGAAGTATAGCTGTGGACGAGATAATATGGTTTCTATTCATCGTGAGATACCAGATGGCCCATTTCCGGCCCGGATTCCGGGCAGAAATCTGTTAAGCAGCACATAGAAAACCATTGCAAGCACGAATGATACATAATAGCTGAGGTCCACTCCACCAAGCACCTGCGCAACTGGACCGTACGGGAAGCCGGATGGCGCCATGAAAGGTATCGAGATAACGATTGCCGCACAATATGCAATAATGCCAGAAAAGTTGTACCTCAAATTCTTAGCTTGGCCATATCTTCGGCCGCGATTGACTATGAAGAAGTCTGCCAGGATAATTCCAATCCATGGCGTGATCCAGTAATCGAGAAGATAGAGGAATGTTTCATAGGAATAATTGAATCCGTTTATCACGGAGAGGATTGAGAATACAACTGCCACGGCAGACATTATGATTACTACTGTTATTCGCCTGAGGTTAAGCCCGGCAGCTTTTATCGAAAGGGAATTTGAGTAAAGGTTTATGGAGTTTGCGGCAATCCCTCCCAGAACAATTCCAACAAGGCCAACGTCAAAGAACCTTCCCATAATCGGTGCAAGCGCGCTAGCAGGATTCGCGGTAGAGGCCATTCCCGACGCAATCGCGACAAGCATGCCTGTAATTTCAAGCCACAGCGATGCAGCAAATCCTCCTGCAAACGAATAGGTGAACACTTTACCGGGGCTTGATCGAGGGGAGATGTATCTTGAATAGTCCGAAGCGTATGGTCCCCAGCTCATTATGTACGAGAAGGAGAGCGCGAGTACGATTCCGAACTGAGTAAACAAAGTCATCGGCGTGTTTGCAGAGTAAGTGATTGACCAGTGCAAATGGTCTAAAGCAAAATATGTTACCACAACAAAAATTACTCCCAGAACGTATGACATTATCCTTTCAAATTTATGTATGAATTTGTGGCCAAAATATGCCGATATCCCAACGATAACTGCAACTAAAATTATGGAGTATATGAGGAATATCCCGCTTATCAGCAGGCTAATTGCAAATGCAGCAAGCACTGTGTTTATTGTCAGCCATCCTGTCGTGTTCAGCCATTGCAGGACAGACATAATTGCCCCTCCGCGATCGCCAAACGACCTCCGCCCCATTACCATCTGTGGCACCCTCGACCTTGGTCCGACCGCGCTCATAAGTCCCAGAAGTGAAGCACCAAGGATATTTCCAAGGACAAGTGCGATAATGGTTGTGTCAAGGTCAAATCCGAAATATATGGGAAGAAATCCAAGGGCAAAATCGCCAATGGTCAGGTTTGAAGCGAACCAGATATAGAAAAGGGAAGAGGCTTTCGGGCCGCTGGCATTGTCCGGGACTGTCTGTACGTCAAGCCTTTCAGGTGTGAAAGCTGAGTCTGCACCTAACACTTGTTCGGTCATATGGGATAATAAGGAAAGGGTATTAAACTGTAACGGGGTTGGAGAAGGATCCGGCCAACGTACCTTAATGAGTTTTCGTGTTTGTGTTAATCACAGGTAAAAAACTTCTGTTCAGTGCGAAACCCGCCGGATCAAGTTTTTAATACACAACTCTATTTTCATGACAATGAACCCGAAGCTAATGGTAGAGGCTGTCCTCTATGCAAGTGATAAGCCCTTGAGCATAAGGGACATATCCAGAGTCATTTCATTGCCCGCAAAGGAGGTCTCAAGTGAGATGAGGAAACTTGTCCGTGATTACGGCAAGGGGGATGCTTCAATGACAATCGTCAGGATTGGGAACAGGTACAGGATGCAACTCAGGGATGAGTATCTTGATATCGTGAATGCAGTTTCTGAACCTGAGCTGACAAGACTGGAGCTATCCATAATGGGGTTCATTGCTTCCCATCCATCCTGCAAGAAGGGAGAACTGAGGGAAAAATTCGGGGAGAAGTACATCTCCTCACTGGAGACACTTAAGTCAAAAAAGCTTGTTCACGGAACAAAGTACAGGAACACTGAAATACTCACAACTGGAAAGCGGTTTTTTGAATATTTCGGGATTGACAGGAATAAGTTTGGAGAGGTTTTGAAATCCGTTTCCGATGACATGGCAGGTAGTGAAAGGGATGAATAGGATACTGCTCGTTGGCGGCGGAGGCAGAGAGGATGCTGTAGGAAGAAAAATTGTTGATGGAGGGGCTTCGTTGTACTGCGTTGCCAGGAACCTGAACCCTTCGCTGGCAAGAATATCCAAGGATTACAGGGTGATGGATGAACTTTCATATGACAAGATTGTGCAATATGCCAGGGAAATGCAAATAGACCTTATGTTTGTGGGCCCGGATCCTGTTCTGGAAACTCCCCTGGTTGACATCGTTTCAAAATCCGGTATTCTTGTACCATCTCCATCCATGGCTGCAGCAAGAATAGAGACCTCTAAGGAGTACATGCGCAGCTTCGTTGAACGCAATGGCATAAGCGGAAATATTTTTTCCAGGGTTTTCTCAAACGGCCGGGACGCGGCTGAATTCATCAGGTCCAGTGACCTGGAATTTGCCATAAAACCGATAGGGCTTACCGGCGGAAAGGGCGTCAGGGTCATGGGGATCCAGATAAATTCAAGGGAGGAAGCTGCAGCTTATGCAGCAGAAGTCGCCACCAGAGATGGGAAGGTTTTGCTGGAAGAAAGGATCAGTGGAGAAGAATTCTCTCTACAGGTATTTTCTGATGGAAAAAGTGTTTCTCCCATGCCCCTTGCACAGGATTACAAGAGAGCTCTTGAAGGAGACAAGGGGCCTAATACAGGCGGAATGGGATCCATAACGGGGGCTGATCACGTGCTTCCCTTCATTACGCCTGCGTGCCGCGACAGTGCACTGAGCATCATCAGAAGCGTTGTTTATCACATGAATCTGGAGGGTAATCCTTTTCGTGGCGTAATGTACGGCCAGTTCATGCAGGTGAACGGTACTCCTAAAATTGTGGAGATCAACGCCAGATTTGCAGACCCGGAAGGGATAAACATGCTCTACCTGCTCGATGAGAATCTTCCCGATATTTTATTCAGGATAGCGGATTCTTCCCTGGGCAGCTATACAAGATTCCTACGAAAGGCAACTACGCTGAAATACATAGTACCAAATGGGTACGGAAGCGTCCCGCAACCCGGGCAACTGGAGATAGAACTTGCAAATATGCCTGAGGATTTGCAGATTTACTACGCTTCAGTTTCAGGGACACCCGAGAAAGTCCAGATGACATCATCGAGAGCGCTTGCAGTAATATCCAGATCAGAAACCATAGAATCAGCTTCTGACCTGGTCGAGGAAAACCTCTGGAGAATAAAGGGGAACTTTTATGTCAGGCATGACATCGGTTCACGGGAATATATGAAGGCAAAGATGAAATAGCCAAATCATTTGATCCTCACTGTTCCGAGAACCCGGGGCACTGAGGTATTCGAGCAAACAGCCAGTGTGTCCTTGTAAACGGATAGGGGCCTGTCAAGGGTTATTTCATCCCCGCTTCTGAACCCCCTGGAATATTTCATCTGATCGCATATGAACACTTCATTGCCGCTAACGTTTTTTCCAGCAAGAGTGGGGTGAAACTCAATTTTTGACTCTATTTTCTCAACTTTCCTCAGCCTGGCTTCTGTCAGGAACATGCCCCTTTCCATGTCATCAATCTCTATATTCTTCAATGCAAGGCCAACTCTTGAGCCAGCGGGGGCGGATTCAACATCAACATCCTGCATCTGTATGGATCTAATCTGCACAGGATTCTCAATGGAAGAGGCATACAGGTTCTGGTGCTTTTCCACTGTCCCGCTCAGAACGAATCCCAGAGCTACTGTCCCTACACTTTTCACTTTGAAGAAATGATCTATAATAACGCTGGTTCCAATCTCTTTTCTTTCTATTTTCAAACTGCCAATGGAACTGGCCAGCTCCACAGGCGATCCATTGAAGAACGTGTACTTAGACACTACGGTATTTGATATTATTTTCTTGACAATAGCTGCTTTATTCTCGTCCTTTAAGATGATAAACCCTCTTTCTTTCTTCATCAGGTCGAGGGCTATCAGTACTTCCCCAAGATCCTTGTTTATTTCATCAATTCCCAGCAGTACAATATCGGCAGGAAATATTGTATCGGTGAGCGACGACATCTTTTCAGGAAAGCGCGATGGGGACAATATTGTGAAGACTGTATCGCCATCCTTCCGGTGATAAATTGTAATGTCGCTTTCAGTGCCTTTTTTTGCAATTTCCCTGATAACTTCGGGAACATTGTATGCGAAAATGTTTATGGGATTCATGATGCACAGTAATATTATCTGTGGATATAAACAGATTTCAGGTGAAATCGCCGTGTATCCCTTTGTTTATGGTATCCGAAAGCAGATCGATATGCTGCGGGCGGTCGTCCGGAAGCGGCACCCTGGAATAGCTCATTCCGGATCTTTTTACAAATCCACCGAATTCATAATCGAGATCATACAGGACTTCTAGGTGTGTGTACAGGAATCCTATTGGTACCGTGATAACGCCTTTTTTTCCGGAAGAGGAAATCGAGGTAAAGGCATCATACACCGACGGTTCGAGCCAGCTCTTCCCATATTTACCTCTGCTCTGATACCCACACAGGTAATCGCCTATCCCCGCCTCTTCGGAAATTCTTTCCGCGGCATTTCTGAAAGCTGTGTCATATCCGGATTCATCGTTCACAGAGTTAGGCAGGCTGTGGGCAGTGAAAACAATCTGGTTGTCCCCGCTGTCAAAACCATCTGTTTCCCTTATCAAATCCACCCACATTCTGCGGAACATTCCAGAGGCATCCAGTCCGTTAACAATTGACAGGCGGATGTCCGACGCCACCTTCCCAACTATTTCATTCAGTGGTCTTGCATAGGATTCAACAACATTATGTGAAGGGAATGGAAACAGGGGAATTGCCAGTATCCTTTCATAACCTTCTGAGGCAATTGTTCCAACTACATCTGAAATCCATGGTTTCCAGTGTTTATTTCCGAGGAATACTCCCACTTCATCTTGCCTGAACCTCTTCCTCAGTTTATCGGTAACAGATTCTATTATTCCATTTGATGGTGAAGTACCATTTACCATCCCGTATTTCTCTGTATTTTCCTTTACCGCATACTCCGGGACGGGCCTGCCTTCATAAATCCCCTTGAGATACTCGCCCACATCATTCATTGATGTTGGGCTCCCGTATCCCATGAGCAGGACAGCTGTCTTCATGAGGGTCTCCTGAAATCGTGCACCATTCTCACTATATCCTGCAGCGTTCTATAGTCGGTGTTGGGAAGCACTCCGTGACCCAGGTTAAATATGTAGTCCTGCTTGTACGATATATCATCCAGTATCTGTCCAGTCTCCTTCAACGCAGCGGCTGGTGATTCGGCCGCAAGGGTTGGGTCAAGATTACCCTGCAGGCCCACCTTTCCGGAGGCAATGGAGTCAACTAAGCTGAGTCTTGATCTCCAGTCTGCACTTATGTAGTCCACTCCCGACTCAACTATTTGCGGTGCCATGCCGGAAGTTGCAATGGAGAAATATATTACCTTCCTCCTCAGGGGTGACAACTCGGAAACAATCTCTAATAGGTATTTTTTCATCAGGTTATCATATTGGTACGGGGAAAAGAACCCAGCCCAGCTGTCAAAAATCTGCACCACATCAACCCCTGCCTTGATCTGGATTTTCAACAATGATATGATCATCTCTGTCAGGAGCGCCATGTTCTCATGAAACAGACGCTCATTCGACGCAATCATTCTTTTCGTTGCAACCATATCCCTGTCCCCGCCTCCAGAGACGAGATACGAAAGCATTGTAACGGGTCCGCCGGAAAAGCCTATAAGTGGGAAGTCGGCGTGCGTCTCCTTGAATTTCCTTATGGTTTTGCTCAGGGGATACTTCATCTTCCCCTGGTCAAACTCCAGTAACCGTGGATAGGATCCATCGTATGTCGCAGGCTGAACAACCGGACCGGTCCCATCGGTAAAGTCGATCTTTGCGCCCATCGCTTCAAGAGGAAGAAGAATATCAAAAAAGACTATCGCAGCATCAACGCCAAGCCTGTTTATGGGCTCCTCCATTATCTTCACCAGAAGAGCAGGATCCATGCATATTTCCTTGATGGACTTTGACTTTCTGGCTTCCGTATAGCCAGGGAGATAGCGGCCAGCCTGGCGCATAAACCATACGGGGATGGAATCCGGGACAGTGCCTTCCAGAACCTGTTTAAAGGCGTTCAAGATTTAGCCTCTCCTTTCCCTGCAATTCGTCATCCTACGGTTTTGTCCTTCTTATGGTTCTCGGAAACGGGATCGCATTTTTGATGTTGTCCAATTTGCATATCCACATTATTGCCCTGTCCAACCCCAGACCGAAGCCGGAATGTGGGACGCTACCGTATTTCCTCAGGTCCATGTACCAGTAATAGTCGTCCGGGTTCAGTTTATACTCCTCCATCCTTTCCTTCAGTTGGTCCGGGTCCCATATTCTTTCACTGCCTCCAATGATTTCTCCGTACCCTTCAGGAGCAAGGAGATCATGGCACAGTAATTCTCCCGGATTCTTTGGGTCAGGCCTGTGGTAGAATGTCTTAAGCTCCTTTGGATAGTGTGTTACGAACACAGGACGATCATAGTGAATCATTATCTGTTTCTCCTCATCGGAACCAAGGTCATCCCCATACCTGATGTTCATTCCCGTTTCCTGTGCTCTTGTTATGAGGTCCGAATAGGTCACTCTCAGGAAAGGCTCCGTCCACCTTCTCAGGTCTCCCATGTCCCTGCCAAGAATAGCAAGTTCGGGCCGGTTCTCCTCCAGTACCCTTCCTATTATGAAGTGAATCATGCGCTCCTCTATGTCCATCATCCCGGAATTGTCCACCCATGCAACCTCAGCCTCGCCGTGCCAGTATTCAGTCAGGTGCCTCCACGTCCTGGACTTTTCCGCCCGGAAGCTAGGCGAAATTGTGAATACCTTCTCCAGGCTGAATATCATGGTTTCAAGGTAGAACTGGGCGCTCTGAGTAAGGCTGACCTCTGACCCGAAAAAAGGCACCTTGAAGAGTGTCGTGCCTCCTTCCGTTGCCGTGGAAACCATGAAAGGGGCCTGCACCTGGTAATACCCTTCAGAGTAGAAAAAATCTGCAAATGCCTTGAATACTGTTGACCTGACCTTGAGAACAGCAGAGAACTCCTGGCTCCTCAACCACAGGTGCCTGTTGTCAAGAAGGAACTCTTCCCCCTTGTCCTTCGTAATTGGAAACGATTCATCCCTCTGATATACTTTGAAGTCTGTAATTTCGATTTCGTATCCGGTGATGGCGCGATCATCCTTCTTCACGGTGCCCTGGAGTTCAAGGCTGCTTTCTATTCCAAGGGAAGATATGACCTTGAACTTCTCATCCCCCAGGGTCGCAATGCTTGCAACTGACTGTACAATGCCGCTCGAGTCCCTCAACACTACAAATGCGATCTTGCCGCTGCTTCTTGCCCTGTAAACCCATCCATGAACAGTTACCGGTTTTCCAATAAATTCATCGGAAAGTATCTCTTTAATGGAGTGCATCAAACGAGAAATGACGGACAACTATTATAATTTTGTAACAGTCTTCAGTCTTCTGCTGCCCTGAACCTTAATGGATACTCAAATTTTCCAGGAATTTCGAAGCATTCTGAACCGGCATTTCTCGCATCGCCAATCCTGCTCACGACTCTTTCATAAACGATCTTCGCTGTTTCTTTCTGGTTCATCTGGAATTTTATCATTGCAACGGCCAGATGTATTATGTCCTGTATACACGATCGCTCCGATCCAGAAACGCACTTCCACAAATCCTCGAGCAGCATGTGAGCCTCCCAGTATCTCTCCTCGTCAAAGAGGCGTGATGCAGTTCTAAGCACATCATTCTTTCGTCGAAGTACCTTATCCCTGTTTAGTGGAAGATATTCTTCAGTCTTTGCAATCTTCCTGATCCTGAGGAAGCATACCCTGAATTTCATAATTTTTATGAACAGCGAGGGTGAATCAGTGCTTATGTCAAGTTCAATGGAATCTGTGTGTTTCCTGACTATGGGGTTCCTTGTGCAGTACTGCCTCAGGTCGTACTGGGCAAGGTTTACCGTGTTTTCAATGAAAAGTATGATTCTCATTCTCAAACAGTCGTGCAGCAAGCAATTCCATGGTGGCTCATATACCTTAAGTAGAGTCGGCTTGGACGGATAAAAATATATTTAACCAAATGACTTACCTTCTATAGTATCTGAATTGATAGCAAAGGATGATCTGATTATGAAACTAAGGATAAGCGTAAAGAACCTGAAGGAAATTGCAGACCTTCTAAATACCATAGTGAGCGAGGCAAAACTAACTCTCAAGAAGGATGGTGTGACAATAAAGGCAGTCGATCCGGCCCATGTGGCAATGGTGAGTCTCGAGATTCCATCCGGATCATTTGAATTGTATGACCTTGATGCGGAAGAGGACATATCCCTCGACATTGAAAGGCTGAAATCAATCCTTAAATTGGCAAGTTCAGGGGATGTCATCTCAATTACAAAGGAGAAGGACAGGCTAAAGTTCGAGATGGGGACGATAATCAAGACGCTTTCGCTGCTTGACAATAACACCATTACAACTCCAAGAGTCCCGCAGGTCAGTTCCGAAAGCTACGTTGTAGTTGCGAAATACGAACTGGAGAAGGGTCTAAAGGCGGCTGAGGACGTGTCGGATTCCATAAGGCTCACCCTGACTGCAAATGATTTCAGGGCAAGATCCCTTTCTGATACAGAAGAGTCGGAGATGATACTTTCAAGGGAACTCCTTAAGGAGATCCGTTGTGAGGAATCCGTCAAGAGCTCTTATCCGCTGGATTATCTCCTGAAGCTTGTCAAGTCCCTATCTAGCACAGACTCCTTGAAATTGAGCTTCAAGGATGATTATCCCCTTACTATAGAATTCGAATTTGGGCAGCCTGCTAAAGGTTCTAGTGATGGATACATAAAAGGCATTTTCCTTCTTGCCCCAAGAATGGAACAATAAAAGAGCGGGCGCGGGGGGATTCGGACCCCCGATCTACAGCTTAGGAGGCTGTTGCCATATCCGGACTGGGCCACGCGCCCAACGGAAACAGACAGATACGCATGGATCTAGAATAGTCGGCCTGATTCGTTTCTGTAGGAAATGACAGGACGCTATAAAATATTTCTTCAGAGAGAGACTTAACGATTATTATGTAGTTTGGAATACTGGATTATGCAGGTTAAGATGGATGGCTGGCAGGCTGGGCTGAGGTTCTCGGCAGCGCACTTTATACCTTCACACAACAAATGCTCCAGGTTACACGGCCACGATTATGCAATAATGGTTAGGATATGGGGAGACCCGATCGATGGGATAGTAGTGGATTACGATGACATTTCGAGAGATGTGATTAGCATAATCGGGAAGATGGATCACAAGCTGCTCATCCCAACGCTCAGCGATATCATTTCACACAAATGCAGCGGCGGAGTATGTGAAATATTGTATAACAACAAGCGAATCAGTGTGTCAGAAAGCGACGTGTGCCTCTGCGAAACAAAATCATCCTCCAGTGAAGATCTCTCTAGATACATTTCAGAGCAACTTGCCGGGAGACTGAAGGATATGAAAAATGTCAAAGGGCTGGAGATCGGTGTGCAGGAAGGACCCGGCCAGGGTGCATACTCGGAAGTGATCATGAACGACTGAGAGGGCTATATCACTTCTCTCTGGCGGTCTTGATTCAAGCACGGTACTGGCTATTGCAAAATATAAAGGATTTGAGGTTACTGCGCTGAGCTTCGGCTATGGCCAGCGGCATTCCATAGAGTTAAGATCATCAAAGAGGATCGCCGATTATTTCAACATAGATCACAGGGTATTCAATATGGACTTCCAGCAGATCGGTTCCAGTTCTCTTACGTCAAGTATGCCCGTAGAGAGGAGAAATCTTTCAGCAATAGGCAACAGCATACCCTCATCGTACGTACCGGCCAGAAATTCAATTTTCCTGACTATAGCCACGGCATTCGCAGAATCCCTGGGTGCCCGAACCATATTCATAGGGGCTAATGCTGTTGATTATTCGGGTTATCCGGACTGCAGGCCTGAATTTTTTTCATCAATGGAACGAAGCATAAATCTCGGAACGAAGGCCGGGATCACCGCACGTATAAGGATAGCGGTTCCACTTCAGTTCCTTACCAAGGGAGAAATCATAAGGAAGGGCATCAGCCTCAATGTTCCCTATGAACTGACTTATTCTTGCTACAATGGTGAAGATGAAGCATGCGGTGAATGTGACTCATGCCTGCTCAGGCTCAAAGGGTTCATGGAAGCCGGTATACCTGACCCGATAAGATATAAGAAATACCCTGAATTCTACCTGGATTTTTTAAAAAAATGAAGATTTAGAGTTTCTCTGCAAGAAACTCATCGACCTTTTTGCAGCTTGCATTTACGGATTCCACGGTTTTGTTCCAGAGGAGTTTTTCATCGTTGTTGAAATCGATGTCGTATATCTCCTCCACGCAGCTTTCGCCTATTCTTATTGGTACGCCAATGAAAATATCCTTCACACCGTAATGCTTTGCATGGCTTCCTGTTAGAAAGGCTGCACAGGGTATGACCCGGTTTTTACCCTTTATTATGGACTCAACCATTGCTGTGATGGAAATTCCAGGAGCATAGTATGCACTGCCAGACTTCAGGAAGTTTACTATCTCCCCGCCGCCGAATCTCGTTCTCTTTATGATCTCATCAATTTTTTCCTTTGACAATAGGTTGCTAATGGGAATCCCGGCCACGCTTGAATACCTGACAAATGGAACCATGTCATCGCCGTGTCCGCCTATGACAAACGCGTTAACATCCTCAACCGACACCTTGAGCTCCTGGGCAATGAATGTCCTGAACCTTGCACTGTCCAGTGAACCTCCAAGGCCTATGATTCTTGACGGAGCAATTCCGGTGATTTTCTGCAAGGCATAGGCTATTATGTCCGCCGGGTTTGTAACAACAACGAGTTTGGCATCAGGTGCGTATTTCTTTATGTTTTTCCCAACATCAGTCATGATCTCTACGTTCTTCTGTAGAAGGTCATCCCTGCTCATCCCCGGCTTTCTTGCCAGGCCGGCCGTTATAACTATAACATCGGAACCTTCGAGATTTTTGTAGTTCTCCTTGTTAACGGTTGTAAAGCCAAGTACGTTGCTATCCGACTTCCAGTGGGGTCCGCCCTCAAGTATGTCCAGTGCCTTTCCTTCCGGAACGCCGTCGACGACATCAAACAGATATACGTCTCCCATTTCCTTGAGCGCAAGTATCTGCGCCACTGTCGCACCAACGTTTCCAGCACCTATAACTGAAATCTTAGGTCTCGTCATGCGTCGGTATCGCTGTAACGGATAAAAAATGTTTGGAGATGCCGGGTCTTAAACTCACCGAAACCATATTAGATGGTTGTGGTGGAATACATTATCAGGATTATATAGCCATATGCACCGGTTACAATGACACTCAGGAGCAACAGCAACTTAATTTTTGTCTCTGAATTCATTATGGAATAATGTCAAAAATTATTTAAAAATTTGTCCCTGTAATTACTGCGGGTCACATAGCAGTTCGATACTTTTGATAAAAGGGTATATATTCAACCAATAAATTACGTTCAGGTTTGAATAAGGATCGGAGTAAACAAAATCCTTATACACGATAAGAATGATAGATAAAAGGTGAAGAAATGGCACAGCAAAAACCACACATAAATTTAGTAACCATAGGACATGTCGATCATGGGAAATCAACGCTCGTAGGCAGATTGCTGTTTGAGCATGGAGAAGTCCCTGCCCATATTATTGACCAGTACAGGAAGGAAGCTACTGAAAAGGGAAAGGCAACTTTCGAGTTTGCTTGGGTTATGGACAGGCTGAAGGAAGAAAGGGAAAGAGGAGTTACAATTGATCTGAATCACAAGAAATTTGAAACGGACAAGTACTACTTCACCCTGATAGATGCTCCCGGCCACAGAGACTTTGTGAAGAACATGATAACAGGTACCAGCCAGGCAGATGCTGCTATGCTTGTGGTTTCCAGCAGGGACGGAGAGGGTGTTATGTCCCAGACGAGGGAACACGCATTTCTTGCAAGAACACTTGGTGTTCAGCAACTTATAGTGCTAGCAAACAAGATGGACGTTACCCAGCCACCGTTCAGCCAGGAAAGATACAACCAGGTAAAGGCAGACATTGAGAAGCTTCTCTCTTCAATAGGATTCAGGAACGTACCCATAATACCGATAAGCGGTTACAAGGGAGACAATATACTGAAGCCTTCACCAAATCTGAAATGGTATAATGGGCCTACCTTGATTCAGGCACTGGATTCACTTAAAGTTCCTGAGAAACCTACAAACAAGCCTCTGAGGCTTCCAGTACAGGATGTTTATTCGATCACTGGTATAGGTACTGTCCCTGTAGGCAGGATTGAAACTGGAATACTGAAGGTTGGGGACAAGGTTGTTTTTCAGCCGGCAGACAAGCAGGGCGAAGTTAAGTCAATAGAGATGCATCACGAGAACATGTCTCAAGCTGAACCCGGTGATAACGTCGGATTCAACGTAAGGGGAATAGCAAAGAACGATGTCAAGAGAGGGGATGTCTGTGGTTCCCAATCCGCACCTCCGACAGTCGTGAAGGGATTTACAGCTCAGATTGTTGTACTTAACCACCCAAGCGTGATAGCTGTGGGCTATAAGCCAGTATTCCACGTACACACATCTCAGGTCGCGTGCCGCATAGAAGAAATCGTCAAGACACTTAACCCCAAAGACGGAACAACACTGAAGGAAAAACCCGACTTCATAAAGACCGGGGACATCGCAATAGTGAAAATCATACCTGACAGACCGCTGGTTATTGAAAAAGTTTCGGAATTCCCGCAGATGGGAAGATTCGCTGTCAGAGACATGGGTCAAACCGTGGCTGCTGGCCAGTGTATCGACGTAGAAGTAAAGTAAGGTGAAATTGGTGGCATCATATAAAGCAAGGATTTCACTGAGCGGAACCGAGCATAGCATCGTGGATGTTGTGTGTGACGAAATCAAAGGAATTGCAAAGAGAACTGGGGTCGAACTTCACGGCCCAGTACCATTACCAACGAAACGCCTGGTAGTACCAGTAAGAAAGAGCCCCGACGGGGAGGGGTCCCCCACATGGGACAGGTGGGAGATGAGGATACACAAGAGGCTTATCGATGTAGATGCTGATGAGAGAACCTTACGGCAGCTCATGAGGATACCAATACCTGACGGCGTTCAGATAGAGATTCAGATCAAAAGCTGAAAACCTCATTTTTTATCATATGTTAAATAATACTTTTCCATTACGTTTTTAATAATAACTGGTGTTAATTTATGGGTCGAAAGGAAGACAATATTGCAAAAGCAATGGCATTAATTGAAAATCCGGAAAGAATCAGAAATATAGGAATAGCCGCACACATCGATCATGGGAAGACGACGCTGAGCGATAACCTGATCGCCGGTGCAGGAATGATGAGCGAGGAGCTTGCGGGAAAACAGCTAATGCTGGACTTTGACGAGCAGGAGCAAGCAAGAGGAATCACCATAAACGCGGCGACCGCGTCCATGGTTCACGTATTCAACGGTGATGATTATCTTATCAACCTCATAGACACGCCGGGTCACGTTGACTTTGGAGGGGACGTGACAAGGGCAATGAGAGCCGTCGATGGTGCGATCGTGGTTGTGGACTCCGTCGAGGGAGTCATGCCGCAGACAGAGACTGTTATAAGGCAGGCACTGAAGGAACGAGTGAAGCCCGTACTTTTCATAAACAAGGTTGACAGACTGATAAACGAGTTGAAGCTCAACGCCGAGGAGATGCAGAAGCGATTCATGAAGATCATTACAGACGTCAACAGGCTTTTGATGAAATATTCAGCAGAGGAATTCAAGCAGGCCTGGCAGGTGAATGTCCAGGAAGGAAGAGTGGCGTTCGGCTCCGCGTTCAACAACTGGGCGATATCAGTACCGGCAATGGAGAGAACAAAGGTAAGCTTCAAGCAGATTGTGGATTACGTTCGCGCTGGAAAACAGAAAGAACTGGCCAAAATGGCCCCATTGCACCAGATCATACTGAATATGGTCATAAGGCATCTACCAAACCCAAGACAGGCACAGGCTTACAGGGTACAGCAGATTTGGAAAGGAGACCTGAATTCTGATATTGGCAAGTCAATGGAGACATGTGATCATACTGGAAAGGTAGCAATGATGATCACAAAGATAATAATCGACCCCCACGCCGGTGAAATAGCTGTTGGAAGAATATTCAGCGGTACCATCAGGAAGGGGAGCGAGCTTTACGTTTACGGAGGAGGTTCCACGAAATACAAGATCCAGCTTCTTTCCATGATGGTGGGTCCTGACCGGATCCCGGTGGACGAAATCGCTGCAGGAAATATTGCAGCGGTGGTTGGACTCAAGGGAGCAATTGCCGGTTCAACAGTATCCTCGCTGAGTGATATGGACCCATTTGAGCCAATGGTTCATTACTCCGATCCGGTTGTTACTCTCGCAATTGAAGCAAAACACACACAGGATCTGCCGAAGCTCATCGAAGTGCTGAGGAATGTATCAAAGGCTGATCCCTCGATCCAGATTGATATAAACCAGGAAACCGGTGAACACCTTATTTCTGGAATGGGAGAGCTTCACCTTGAAGTGACCATGTACAGGATCAAGAATGATTACAAGGTGGAGGTTCAAACATCCGAACCGCTGGTTGTTTACAGGGAAACGGTTGACAGGACAGGCGGTCCCTTCGAAGGAAAGTCTCCAAATAAACATAACCGGTTCTATTTCGAGGTAGAGCCACTTGAGGAAGGCGTAATCCAACTGATAAAGGATAATGCGCTCCCTCAGGGAACAAAGTTCAAGGACAAAAAAACCATAATAGACCTGCTCCAGAAGGCAGGCTTCTCAAGGGAAGAGGCAAGAGGCATTGAAGCTGTTGAAGGTTTCAACGTACTTACGGATGTTACCAAGGGAATCCAGTACCTTGATGAAACGTTTGAGCTGCTGATAGAGGCATTCAACGAGGTTGTTACCAAGGGACCGCTGGCAAATGAGAGGGTTTATGGAATAAAGGCGAGCCTGGTGGACGCAAAGCTCCATGAAGACAGCATTCACAGGGGACCTGCACAGGTTATTCCTGCTGGAAGGAACTCAATATACGGTGCCATGTGCCAGGCCAATCGTGTCCTGATGGAGCCTATCCAGAGGGTCTACATAAACGTGCCAATAGAGATAATGGGATCGGTAACCAATGAAATCCAGCAGAGAAGGGGCGTGGTTGTCGAAATGAATCAGGACGGTGACGACATGGTCGTGATTGCTACAGTCCCGGTAGCCGGAATGTTCGGGTTTGCGTCAGCAATAAGAAGTGCCACTGGGGGAAAGGTTCTCTGGAGTTCAGAAAATGAAGGATATCAAAGAGTGCCAACCGAGCTTCAGAGGGACGTTGTTGCAAAAATAAGGGAAAGGAAGGGATTGAAACCGGAACCCTATGATGCCAATTACTATGCCCAACTCTAATTTTTATTTTTTAGCGGCTCTATAAATTCTATAATATTTTCCAGTATTTTTCCTCGCATCTCATCCGATTTAAGATTGGATGATTTTACCGTTACGGCAATGATGTACGTATTGAGGGTAGTTTCGTCCACCCACAGGTTTACGTTGCCAACAGAACCTTCTATGGCGGATAACCTGGAAAGCAGACCACTCCTGACGTCACTGAACTTGATGGTCTTGGGGATTTCGAACCTGGCTTTTACGTTCAGCGTCATCTGGTTGACGATGATGGAAGCCTGAATAAGAACTCCATTTGGCAGGATTATGATCCTGCCATCGTTTCCTTGGATATACGTGTAATTGATGCTAATCTTCATAACATGTCCATCATAGGAAGGCCGGATTTCATCCCTTGAAAAGTATTTCGGCGGATATGATGGCACTATCAAGCCCCATTGCCATGCGAGAATGGAAACATAGTCCCCGACCTTGAATGGTTTTGTAAGTATAAGAAGCATGCCGCCAAACAGATTGGAAAGGACTGTTTGGGAGGCGAGACCAAGGACCAGGCCCACAAAGGTGCTTCCCAGTATTATTGATGTTACATCTATTCCGAGTGCAGCCATTACAGCAAGAGCGAGTATGAAATATCCAAATACTGAAAAGAGGAAGGAAATGGTGTGATACTTGTTCTTGTCCATGTACTTTGACAAAAATCTCTCCAGGAACCTTGCCATTATTTTTATTATGATGTAAATAACAACGGCAACTATCAGTGCGTTTACAATTTGTGTGAACTGTACGGGTACAATCTTGAAAACATTGGTTATTACGTAAACAAGGGCGAAAAGTGCGACAAGGAAGGCGATTACGGTACCAACGTAAGTCACCATCCTTCTACCTTCTGATCTCATTAAACTTTATTATGGCGGTTTATAAAAGAATAACGATTACTTCAAATCCGCGGTGAAATGCATCACAGGGCAGAATCATCATGGATGTTAAAGGGGTTTCTCTCCACTGCAGGCGGAGTTCTCCGGCTGTATACTGGCTCATCGTTTATCACCAGACTATAGGTGACATTTGTTCCAGCGAGCCTTGCAAGAATGGTTGCGGAGCAATATTTTGAAAGAGCAAGGTCTATGGCTTTCCTTGCACCATCAGAAGTCAGGTTTCCCTTTATGGTGAAGCTGAAATCCACTGATCTGAGAA
>JAJYRT010000143.1 GCA_021793945.1 Thermoplasmata archaeon | reverse complement strand
GCAATGCCGAATGCCGTAACCAGTCCAACTATCATGAAAAGCATGAAGATAGTCAGTGTAACTTTCCTCCCCAGGCTTCTGACCATATATGGCATCAAGAGACAGAAAAGTAGGGTGAACCCTGAAATTATTGAACCTCCAAGCACAACGTACCACGTTGGAACAGTACCGCTTGGAAGGGCAACTTTTACAAGGTTTTCTATCGCCGTTGGAGCGAACAGGGTACCTCCGTAAAGGCCGGTGATAACAGGAACCATTACGAGAATAAGCAGTACACTACTTTTTCTATATTTTTGTGAGAAGATAACTCTCAATGACATGGAAAGGCTCATCTTCGATCCCTGTTTTTCCTTCTTAAGCTTCCATACGTCTGGTTCCTTTGCACTTAATCTTATGTAAGCAAGTATTGCCGCAGGAATAATTCCAATAAAGAATATGTATCTCCATCCATTTGGATTTCCATTGAACGCATATAGCAAAAGCAATGGTGTCGTGACGGCGGCCAGTATAAATCCTGCGTACCAGGCACTGTGGAATCTACCTGCCCAGATCTGTCTGCTTTTCTCAGGAAAGACTTCAGCGACTCCAGTTCCGCCTATAAACCATTCCGCCCCAAGTCCGAAACCAGCGACAAATCTTGCTATTCCGAACTCTACCACGTTATAGGATAGACCAGAAAAGAATGTGCCCACGGCGTAAATCAATATTGCTAGCCCAAGCATTTTCATTCTTCCGATTTTGTCTGCCATTGGACCGAATATGAACGCAGTTCCCCAGCCTACCAGGAAAATAGCAAAAAAATCCAGTCCATACGATGGAAGAAAGGACTTGCTGATCCCACTGTTTGGCAACAAGAAGTCTAACGATAATACCAGTACGAATGCGTAGATGGTTGTGTCGTATCCATCAAGGAGCCAACCGAAGTAGCTGGCCCAGAACACGTGTTTTGCGGCAGGATCCATTTTATCTCCAGATAAAACAACTTCCGTCATTACGAGTATCACGTAATAGAGATATAAATTACTTTCTAATTGAAAGTACTATTTGCTAACACATCTTCCATTTTAATAATCAGGAAAAGTGCCTGTGATGTAACTAAATAATGTTGGGGCTTATGCATTACTGAACTGCCCATTTCTGTTACAAAAGTAATATTAGTATTTCCTGTCTATAAGTTACAGTTATGGAAAGTCGCGCTCCCCTTGACGGAATTAAAGTTCTTGACCTCACCCAGGCAATGGCTGGACCTATGGCCACAATGCTGCTTGGAGATATGGGTGGTGAAATAGTAAAGGTCGAGCCACCTTCAGGTGACCAGTCCAGGTCTTGGGCACCCCCCTTCCTGAATGGCATCTCAGCATATTTCTTGAGCATAAACAGAAACAAGAAAAGCATGGTGCTGGACCTCAAGTCCAACGGAACTATAGATATTATGAAAAAACTTATTTCATGGGCAGACGTGCTCGTTGAAAATTTCAGACCTGGAACTATGGAAAAACTCGGCCTGTCATACGATGTTGCAAAAGAAATCAATCCCCGCCTCATATACTGCAGCCTTTCCGGGTACGGCCAGAATGGACCACAGAAGGACTGGCCAGGATATGATTTAACCGTTCTGGCAAATAGCGGATTTCTGAGTATCAACGCTGAGGAGGAGAGGGCCCCAATCAAGCCCGGTGTTCCAATAGCGGATATCATTTCAGGACTTATCGCTAATTCCGCAATACTGTGTGCATTGTATGAGAGGAAGACAAGCGGAATTGGGCAGTATATTGATATGTCAATGCTTGATGCCAATTTCCTGATACTTACGAACCAGCTCTTTGGTTACTTCGCTACTGGAAAAAACCCTAAGAAACTTGGCTCTGCCCACTCAAATATTGCCCCGTATCAGGTTTTCAGCACAGGTGATGGGTTCATAGCCATTTCAGTCGGTACGGATAAGCTCTGGAACTCTTTTTGCAAATGCATCAGCAGGAACGATCTCGTTGATCACCCCCTCTTCATTGATAATACAAATAGGGTACGAAACCGGGAAAAACTTGTTGCGGAACTTGAAAGGACATTTGATCAGATGACAACATCCGACCTGTTCAACACCCTCCTCAAGGCTGGAATACCGGCAGCGCCAATAAACTCAATTGAAGAGGCAGCAAGCAGCCCGCAGATCAAGGCGAGAGAAATGGTATTTACACTAGATTCTCCATATGGAAAGATACCCATGACAGGAACACCATTCAAGATGTCAAGAACACCTGGAAAAATATCTAAGGCTCCTCCATTACTTGGAGAAGATACTATGTCTATACTCACCAGTATTGGTTACAATTCGGATCAGATTGCCGACATGCTGAGTAAAGGCATAATAAACACCAATAAGCCAAAAGTAGAATGAATTAAAGCGGCTCACAAACAGATCCAACTTCATCCTGCCTCAGGTGAACAGTATCACCACTTTTCAGCGCCATGCTACTGCGGCAGAAACCTTTGCCGCCTCCAGGGGTAAGGAAAAGAACAACATTATATTCATCAGGTAGCTGTTCCGGAGTGGCTATGAGGTGGACGGAGTCGATCACCGTGGCCGTTTCAACGTTAATGGTGGTGAACCTATCCGATCCACACTTTGAGCACACCGCTCTCTTAAACAGATATTCCTGCGAGCACTTTAAACACTTATTAAATTCCATCAACTCACCTCGTATACAAAGGACGTTGAGTTATTGCCAAAACCAGCCATGCTCACGCTGAAGCCAGTGTGAGCGTTATTTACCTGTCTCTTTCCCGCCTGCCCGGTCAACTGCAAATATATCTCTGCAGTTTGTGCAACACCGCTTGCACCTATGGGGTGTCCCTTGGAGTTCAGGCCACCGCTTGTGTTTATCGGTAACTTACCGCCAATCTGGGTTTCACCGGTTTCGAGTGCTTTCCACCCCTCTCCTTTCTTGAAGAATCCAACATCCTCTGATTCTACTATTTCAAGGATGGAAGCCATGTCATGGAGTTCAGCAATGTCTATATCCTCAGGTTTCTTTCCCGCTTTCCTGAAAGCATTCTTTGCGGATTCTCTAACTGAATCAATGGTTGTAAAAGAATCCCGGGATGTGATAGATGCAACTCCTGAACTTGAACCCGATCCTGTTACCTTTACACATTTGCTGCTTAAGCTTTCGCTGTGCTCATCACTGGTTAACATAAGACTTACTGCTCCATCGCTTACAGGGCAGTACTCAAAAATCCTAAGCGGATCTGCAATGATTTTTGAGTTCATTACTTTATCAAGGGTAACCTCTGCTTGGAAATGAGCATAAGGATTCAGTGCACCATTGTGGTGATTCTTTACTGCCACGGAGGCAATGCTCTCTCTCGACGGAGAAAACTCCTTTATGTACGATCGTGCCATGAAAGCAGCGAGAGACGGTAGCGAAGGACCTCCTGCCCTTTCTTCCGGCGGGAGAAGGGACGCAATGATACTTGTAGACTTCTTAGATTGATAGCCGGTCATCTTTTCGGTACCTATTACCATCACATTTCTGGCTTCCCCAGAAGCAACAAGTGAAATTGCAACGAGTAGCGCAGAGCCACCGCTTCCACTGGTATTATCAACCCTCACAGAGGGAATGTTGTTCAATCCCAGGTGGGTTGTTAACAAGTTGTTGAGCCCGGAAATGCCACTGAACTCTCCAGAGTAGGAATTGGATACTACCACAAAATCTATGTCATCATGGAATTTTTTAACTATGGGGAGCGCTGATTCGGACGAAATGGCAAAGATATCCTCATCTCTCTTGCCAAATTTTGCAAAATTTGCTGCTACAATTGATACCATAAAATGTTAAACGAAACCGTATTATAAAACCATGTTACTCAATATCCATCAGGAAGCATTAAACTGAACCCTGCGTCAACTTCCAGAATTTGTCCGGTTAAAATGTTATTGTCAATAAACATGCCAACAGCTTCCGAAACGTTGATCGCTCCGTGTCTACCCTTTCTGCCAAGATGATCCTCGCCAGCACCTTCTCCGCAGTTTTCCTTTGCCATAAATCCAGGAGATATGGCATTTACTCTTATCCTCCGAGGTATAAGCTCATTTGCGAGTAATCTCACCATGTAGTCTACTGCTCCTTTTCCGGCTGCATAGCCTATGTTGCTGTTAAAATAAACATTTCTTGCAGCGGAAATCACCACAATTGAACCGCCTCTTTCCGAGAACAGAGGTAATGACGCCTCTATTGCGTTGTAAAATGTGACAGCATTGTTGGTAAGTGCGGAATTGAAGTATTCAGGCTTTATTTCCTCGGTTTTTGTTTTTCCGAAATAACCCCCTGCAAGGTGAACTAGTCCATCAAGATTTCCCAGTCGATCAACTATTTCTTTGAATGTTTTTCTGGTATCTTCAAAATTCAATAAATCACACTTTCCATAAATAGTTCCGAGATTCTTAGCGACTTTTGCGCCAGCATCGCCTCGGGATACAATGGCAAGTTCATGGTTTTTTGATTTTAGGAATCTGGATACATTGCAACCCATCCCATTTCCGACACCTGATATGATTATTCTAGACATAATGCCAGTATCCCATGATTCCAACAGAATTTAAGTATTACGTTTCTCCTGGA
>JAJYRT010000010.1 GCA_021793945.1 Thermoplasmata archaeon | reverse complement strand
ATCATCGTGAAAAGCACAAAGTAGAACCAGTTGACTGGATAGCTGTATGTGAAAGCTGATACAACAAGTATGCTCGGCATTGCTATATCGCCAAATCCAAGCATCATCGCGCCATGCTCCCCCCTTCCTGCGAATGTTATGTCATTGAGTTTTGTGCCTCTCCTCGAAGGTATGACAAAGAGCAGCGGCAAGTTTTCGTCCACTGCAGCCTCGGCAAGAGCTATCATATGCTTGGTCTTGTAAACAGATATGTAGTCATACACGGCGAATATTATAAGAAGTGCCACAGCTGCCCATATGCCAACGATCACTCCCCATACGGAAGAAACTCCGGCAACAAGCATGATGCCGGATGCGTCGACAACATACCATTCATTTCTGAACGCCAGCAGGTAAAGAAAGAGGAGCGGAAGAACTATTACGATTGCAAGGGAAATCACGTTGAATTCAAACAGTGTGTCAGCGATGTAGGCTGCAATGGGCACTGAAATTATGAGTGACACGTAGAAGACAACGTAAGTTACCATGAGTATGAATATCCACTTCAGGAACCGCACTTTTCTCTTTCTTGCAAGAAATATGACTGCAAATGAAAACACTATTATTAGCGGTATAAAAATCAGAACATTGCCTATGCCGCCAGTTGTGCTGGTCGCCTTGATTCCAGCATCCTGTATTATCAACTGTTCAGAGACATATATCGCAAACAGGGAAGACGCGACGAATATGATCATCGCCGAGATCTCAGGAACTATTCTTCTTATTTTTCTCACCCTTTTTCTTTTTTCCATTATATTCGCAGTCGATCTTTGGGCAGAATTTCCATTTCCTTCCCTTTCCTGTCATTATTATCAGAGGAGCTGAACAATATTGGCATTTTTCCCCAGTCAATGAAAGAACGCCCATCTGGGGAAGGGCGTAAGTAACCTTGCAGTCAGGGTAGTTGGAGCATCCAAGGAACCGCTTCCCGTATCTAGACTGCCTGACAACAAGGCTACCCCCGTCCGAGGGGCATTCCCCAAAGGAATCCTTTGTCCGGTTGAAATCACATTTTGGGTTGATGCATCTGATATCCGGTGACTGGCCCTTCCTTATGACCTTTATCTTGGGGAGTGAGCAGATTGGGCATCTATCTTCCAGCAGTTGTATGAGGGACCTTCCAGGCATGTTGAAGTTTATCCTGCAGCTCTCATCCTCGCACTTTACTGTGTAGAAATCCCTGTTCTTCAATAGTATGATATTTTTGTCGTGAAATGGACATTTTCCCAGTATCTCTCCCCTTTTCAGAGACACGTTTATGGTATCCTTAATGTCACTTTCCCTGTCCTTGAAATCAGACAGAACCGAGTGAAGCATTGATCTCGATTGTGCAACCACATCCTCCTTCTTCATCTCTTTCCCAGCGATCCTGTCCATTTCCCCCTCAAGTTCGGCAGTCATCTCCGGTTCTGATATTCTGGACTTTACCGTCGTTACAGAATCTATAAGACCAATTCCCAGGTTTGTCGGCTTCACTGGATTGCCTTCTATGAATCCCCTATCCTGAAGCTTGCCGATTATGTCATGTCTTGTGCTCTTGGTGCCCAGGGAGAGTTCTTCCATGGTTTTCAGGAGTGAGGCCATGTCATACCGCCTGGGTGGTTTTGTTTCCTCCTTTACCATGTTCCACTCTGTTGCTTTAACAGTCTCTCCACTTTCAAGATCGGGATGGTAGAATTCCTCTATCCTTCTGTATGGATAAAGTTCAAGCCATCCAGGATTGGTTATTCTTACACCTCTGGTTTTGAAATTATGCTCTCCGATGGTGATTAGTGCTTCCTTGATCTCCCTTTCGCCAGCGATGTAAAGTGTGGCAAGGAACCGCCTGAGGATAAGCTCGTATATCTTCGCGTAATCGCCCTTCAGAACACCCTTCTTCACAGCATTGACAGGATATATAGGAGGGTGATCCATGGCTTCGATTCTTCCTCTGGACGGTACGATTTTTTCCTGGGAAAGAACCTTCTTCACAACCTCGGAAAACTCGGAACCCACCAGCTTGTTAAGGACGGACCTAAGCGATATGGATCTCTGGTAGACAGTGTTATCTGTTCTCGGGTAACTTATGTAGCCTCTGGTGTAAAGGAGTTCCGCTATTGACATAGCCTTGGCTGGTGGGACTCCTATCCTGGACGCTTCCCTCAGAAAATCCGTTGTATTGAACGGGGGAGGTTTGCCGATTCTTTCCAGGTGTTTTTCAAATTCCTTAGTAACACCGTCTTTTCCGTTTATTGCATTGAATATATTCCTTGCAGTTTCCTCTTCCCTGATATTGCCGCCTTCGTACTCCCCCTGAAATGCACCTTTCTTGAAAAAAGTCACGAGTATTCTCCAGTAAGGTTCAGGCTTGAACTCCATTATCTCTTTCTCCCTCTTGACTATGAGTGCAAGTGTGGGAGTCTGAACTCTGCCGATAGAAAGGAAATTTTTTCCATACCGGTGAGCAGCCAGGGAAAAAAACCTTGTCAGAACAGCTCCCCATATAAGGTCGATCTCCTCTCTTGCCTCTGCGGAGTCTGCCAGGTTGTAGTCCACTGTTATTGGATCAGAGAAAGCCTGCCTTATCTCCTCTCCGGTAAGTGCACTGAATTTTGCCCTGAAAATCTGCGGCTTCCGGTCCAGACGCCTGATCTCGCTGAGTATGATATCGAGAGCTTCAACGCCTATTAGTTCCCCCTCGCGGTCATAGTCGGTGGCGATTATTATCCTGTCAGCTTCTGGGGCAAAGTGTTTCAGTGTGTTGTAAGCCGTCCTGTTCTTCACGTTCTTCAATATCTTAGAATCTACCAGCGTTGAGAGATTCACAGACTTCCAGTCATTCATCTCCTTCGGGAAGTCTATCTCTATTATATGCCCACTCAATGGTATGACCACTGTGCGGTCTCCTTCTCCGAATTCTATATAACTGAGACCCTTAGCTTTTTTCTGCTTTGAACTACCATCAGAGAGGAAATATGAAATTCTCCTGGCGGCATCCGCCTTTTCTGCTATTATCAGCGTTAAAGTCAAAACTCAGCACTCCAGATACTTAGTTAAATGCATGGCCACACGGCAGCAGCTTCCTGTTCTACTATGCAATAACCAGCGGAACTAAAGTTGGTGTACATCTGAACCCCACTGTTATTTGCCAGGTACAGGCATTTACTCGGATCGCACGAACCCTATAACCTCAGCATTTTTGCTGTCGATATAACGGTTTCGCTATTTTTGGCAAATCGAAAAAAAATTGTTTGTGAAAAAGGAGGGCTACTGCCCTGCGATTTTCTTAAGTCTCTCAGAAAGTTCTTTAAGCTTATCAGAGAACGGCTTGATCTTCTCGGCATCGGAGGTCTTCAGATCTTCCATGTAAGACAGGTAGCTTCCTATCTCGGCTAATATGTCCTCGACGCTTCTCGGGTTGTGACCACCGAACATCCCACTAAACCCGGCGTTTGCCTTTCCCTCCTTTGTGAGTTCGTACCTTCCATCCTCTTTCTTTACGATGAGCCCTTCATCGGAAAGGCTCTCAAGTAGAGGATATATTGACCCCGGAGATGGCTTCCAGAACCCCATGCTGCTTGATTCGATTTCATTCATTATCTCTGCTCCGTTCATGGGCCGATCCCTGAGAAGATAAAATACCCAGTATCTCAACCCGCCCCTTGCTCTATGCATTCCTCTCATTCCTTGATACATTTTTGCACCTCGATATCGTTTTACCGATATCGGATAAGCGATACCGAATATATTAACTTTTACCCTCTGCTGGAGAGTGCGCTGCAAGCTCTAAATAGGTACTTGGAATGAATAGTAGATAAAGCACAATGGAAATATCATCTCACGGCATAAATATAGAAGTCTGCTCCGGGGTCTACCCGCCTGCTGAGGATACATTTCTAGTCGTGGATCACGCAACTGTTGGACCCACGCTCCTGGAGATCGGCACCGGATCAGGTTTCATATCAATCTATTATTCCAAAATGGGGATACGCGTCACAGCATGTGACATCAGTCCTGCTGCCGTTGCATGCACAAGGGCGAACGCCGATCGGAACAACACCCATATCAATGCGTTCGTTTCTGATCTTTTCGCTGAAATCCATGGAAAGTATGACACCATAATTTTCAACCCACCGTATCTGCCTGCTGCTGATGAGGTTGAGGATGCAATACAGTGGAACGGAGGCAGGGATGGTTTTGCAGTGGTTCGCCCCTTCCTCGATTCCGCTCACAGGTTCCTGAACAGCGAAGGGAACATTTTCATTGTACTCTCATCGCTGGCGGACTATCAGACGCTGAAGCTGGAATATTCGAATTATTCCTTCGATCTCGTAGCATCCGAGTCATTTTTCTTCGAGAGGATCCTGCTCTTCTCACTCAGGGCTAAATAGGAAAATATCTCCGATAATGCTGTTCCAGAGATTTGCATGGTTTGTACTTTTTCTCAGATAAGTGCCGATATTTTCGTGTGCTAAAGTTTATTGCTTATACAATGATAGTGCACTGGGTGCATATGGCTGATCTAGCTGAGATATTGATCATGGATCATCTTGCTATAAGGAACGCCAGATGGATAGTTGATAAACCCTACGATTCAGAGGCATTCACACGTTTTCGCTCCTTTGTGAAGGCCTGCCACATTGAGGTGGAAGAGAAAATCTGTTTTCCAATTCTTGAATCTTATTCGTTTCCTGATGCAAAACAGTTCAGGGAGAGAGCAGAAAGGATAAAAGCAGATCACAAGCTTATTGATACGCTGGCACTGAACATAATACAATGGGGTGAAAGTGGAAATACCCATCTGATTTCTGAGAGGATACCTCTCTTCTTCAGGCTTCTGGTTGATCATAACGCGAGTGAAGAAACGGATCTGTTCCCAAGGTGGCACAGCATTGATAGCCTGGAAATGAAGTCATCCGTCAGGGATGCGCGGTCCATAATCGAATCATTTGGTGTGAAAGAATACATGACTGCCGTCGGCATTAATGAAAGTGCCTTCAGCTATCTTTTCAGATCTGGTGTTTAACCGGGGCTATTTCCTGAAATTTTTTTCAAGAATGGGAAGATTTTCCTCAAGCTTCACCGAAACTTCCTTCTTTTCACGCTCCGGCAAATATGCTTCAACGAGCCCAAATAGCCCATTCTCCTCCTTGTATATATGCTGCAGCAGTGTTCTCGCAATAACTCCGCATTTCCCGGATAGTTCATCCGGCGTGATCTGAACTTCCTCATCGGCCTCATTCAAGTTGGGCCTGTAAATAAGCTGTCTCTCCCGCCTGATAGTCTGGTGTTCTCCGGAAATCACCCTGATGGGTTCCTCAAAATCAAGGTATTTTTTCAGGTAGGGGCGGAAAATAGGTATAAGAAAATTGTCCTCAAGCGGAAAATGCACGCTTATCGAGTAATCAACGTGTTCAAGGAATTTCTTGATGTCAATACTGCTATCGAGGTATCCCTCTGCAAACTCTACAGTTATAATGTGCTGATCCCTGAGCAGCTGCGTAGCGGTTGATCCCTTGAAGGAAAGGGAGTCTTTCAGGCTCATAATCTATAAAACTTAAAATCATAATTAAATGTTTCCCGGCTCCCTGATCCATAAAACTATGACTAGTAATGCTCATGGTGCAAGTAGGGATTTAGGGCTATATCATTGCGGTTAACTTTATCCACCACTTGGCGCTAAATGGTCGTGAGAAGGATGGACGTTAGGTATTACATGATGGGTGATCATCAAGAAACCAACGATCTCATTGAAAAACTAATCTCGCAGGCAAGTCTGCAGGGCAATACTGATCTTAGCTTGATAGACTCCATGCTCAGGAGGCATATATTCATCGAGGAAACCATACTGATCCCCAGGCTCTCTGCGGAAATGCTGGAAGACGTGCAGTATCTTGAAAAGGAACACGGGGAAGTATTCAGGCTCCTTAATTCGATATCAAGTTCCGCAAACGAAAAACAACTACATATGCTCTTGGGTACCCTTCTGGATCTGCTACTTGAACACAATTCCTACGAGGAATCCTTCATATATGACTATTACCAAAATGAAGAAGCAAAGGCATTAATCGAACTCGGAGATCCTCCAAAGCACTGGAAATGCAATGCTTTAGCAGATCATTAGCTAGGAAATCGACATTTTCCGGGCCATGAATGAAATATTAGGTAGCTGTCACAGTTGCATGCAGGTCTCCAACCCTGGCTCTCCCGGGGCAGACCTTCGAACATTAGTTCATATAATTCTGACTCTCATAAGTGTCTCGCGTTTATAGTACCCTAATGTGTTGTGCTTTATACTGGGGATCGCATTTTCCTTTGTCTTCTGGAAGCCGTTTTATTTCTACTGAGGGAAGATCGGCTCTGCTATAGTTCATGAAATTACTTTTTTAAATTCATTCCAACTATGACTCGATAAATTTCAGGTTCTGCAGATACTCCCTGGCTTCCAATGCTGCCTTTGCTCCGCTAGCTGCAGCTGTTACTGCTTGCCTGTATCTCCTATCTCCGACGTCTCCAGCAGCGAAGACGCCCTCAATGTTAGTCTTAACTTCTTTTTTGGTAAGTACGTATCCTTGATTGTCAAGAGCCAGGCTACCAACAAGATACTTGGTATTTGGGATGTTGCCAATAGCCAGGAATACACCGTCCACTTCTTTCACTGCGACTTCACCGGTTGCGGAATCAATCAGTTTTACACCAGTCACCCTAGAGCTTCCTAGTATTTCATCTACGGTTGAATTCCATATGATTTTAATTCTCGAATCCGACATCACTCTTTCCTGCATTATCTTACTAGCCCTGAATCTCGAGTTCCTGTGCACAATCGTGACACTCCTTGCGAACTTTGTCAGAAAGATAGAGTCTTCCATAGCAGTATCACCACCACCAACAACCAATACATTCCTGTTCTTAAAAAATGGAGCATCACAAGTAGCACAGCTGCTGACCCCCCTGCCAATAAATTTTTGTTCCGATGGAATGTTAAGCCATTTGCTGGAAGCTCCAGATGCTACTATCACGCTCTTGGCCAGATATTCATCGGAAGCCACCGTTACTCGTAGAGGGTTTGAGCTAAAGTCTACGGAAGTTACATCTTTTTCGACAAACCTGGAGCCGAATCTTTCTGCTTGCTTTTTCATTAAATCAATCAGGTCCGCTCCATTTATTCCGTTGGGAAAGGCTGGAAAATTTTCGATAGAAGAAGTCATAAGCAGTTGTCCGCCCGAATTATCGCCAGCTATTACTAGAGGACTGAAATCTTCCCTTGCCATATATAATGCAGCTGTGAGTCCTGCAGGACCTGAGCCAATAATTATCACATTTTCTGTTGAATTGGTTATACAAATCACCCTTAGGCAAACAAGGTTGGCATTTCCGGATCAAATATTAATTTTATCTGAGGTTTATCCCTGATTTGAAAGTAAGCCAATCTTTGTGTCTCGCTTATTACGTAGCTATCAACGAGGGTACGACAGCGTTCTTGTTCCTAATATTCAGGGGGAACTAAACGGCCGTTTGGAAGCGTATTCTTCGGGGGGTTTACATCTATTGAATACACTGTCGTTTTCCAAAATCTTCAGCGTTAGTCTCTTGGCAGTTTATGCTTGAGAGCTGTATACAACTTTGTTTTTCCTTCTCTAGCCCTAAACCGTTTGGGATTAACGCTAAAGAGAACAGGAGCATTACTAATATTGATGATAAAAACGGAAAACGCAACAAATCATAAGAACTGGAAATTCGAGGCGATTTATGACAACGAAGGTCCGGAAATGGCACCAAATTTCCTGGAATTTCAATCGATCTTCGCGGGGCATGTCACGAAAGAGGTGGAATTGGTTGTGCCACTTCTCGATTACGTAGTCGAGGAATCTTATGCATACATGCTAAATATGGATCAACTGAAGAGGATCGCAGAAGAATTCTTGGCTAAATATAAAGATATGGAAAAGGAACATGAAAGCACAAGAGTGACCGCGCACAGGATGTTAGAACTCTCGAAAGAAACCGGAAATGCTAGGGGAGAAAGATTGTGGCAAAGTGTTGAGGCACACGAAAAACTTGAGAGGTCTTCACTTAAAATAGCCTGCCAGGCCGCCGAACACGTCCTTTCCAGAAGATTGTACTTTACGGTAGGAATACCCACTAAAACCGTAAACCAATGATTCCAGAAAGAAACTATGGAGAGTGATTCTATGCCTGACAGAAAATTAAGACAATGTCCGGAGCGGAAGATTGTGGTGCTTGGAACAGGATTTGCTGGGATGTCTTTCCTTGAAACGCTCCACAGCAGGATTAAGAAGGATAAATTGAGCGATATTAGTGTCACGGGAATCAACGCAACCGATTTTATGCTGTTTTCGCCGTTGCTGTATCAGATCGCAACCGCTCAGGTAAGCGATAAGCACATCTCGATCCATGTATCGGAAAGAGTCCGAGGTTTAGGTTTCAGTTTCATCGCTGCTAACATTATGGAGATCAGTCTGGAATCGAATAAAATCGTCACTTCAGAAGGTGAGATTTTCTACGACTATCTTATAATCTCACTAGGCACCGAAAATAATGATTTCGGGGTAAAAGGAGTGATAGAACATGCAATTCCACTAAAATCTCTCAGGGACGGTCTTGAAATTAGGCACGCTCTTCAAGGTTCATTAAATGGTCATCTAGTGCTGGATGCGGTGGGTGTTCAGGAAGCATCCCATGGCACTTTTGTCGTAGTTGGTGGGGGAGCTTCCGGCATTGAACTTGCAGGTTCCATCGCCGAATATGTCAACGCTGGTAGTGGAGGAATGAGAGGACATTTCCACGTGGAACTGATAGAAGCGAAAGACAATCTCGTGAGCGAAAATGATAAAAAATTATCAAAAATCATCGTAACCCGGCTCCAGAAATCTGGAGTAAAAGTACGGCTATCCAGCAAGGTTGAAGAAATTACAGGAAGCGACATAAAGCTATCCAATGGAGAAACGATAAAGACCTCACATGTTTTCTGGGCAGCTGGCGTCAGGAACAGCAAGATTATCGCAGGCCTTAGAACTCATGGTTTAACGCTTCAATCGGGTCGGATCATGGTGAACGGAAATTTACGAGCATTAGGGTCTGGAAACGTTTTCGTCCTTGGTGATAATTCCTTCCCGGTAATTAGTGGCGAATCACTGAACGTACCGCAGACCGCTGCAGCAGCAGTACAGGAAGGGAGATACGCGGCTAGGGCACTGGAACACTTGTTGGTCACCGGGAGTTTCGCCGGATTCCCGAGTTTTAAATTCAGAAATTCAGGAATAATGGTATCTATTGGTAAATTCAATGGTGTTTGCAAACTGCCGAGCGGAGTGATACTCACTGGTTTTCCTGGCTGGTTATTGTGGCGTTTCGTGCATCTGCTAAAGGTTCGCCCAATGCAGAACAGGCTTGGCGTACTGTGGGATTGGATCCATAATCTGCTACCCAGAAATCCCTCCGCACCAGGCAGAAAACTGGCATAAATGGAGTCTCAATCAAGGAAGTTCGTGCCTGTTAGCGATCCTTGATCGGCGAAAACGGGAATATGGCCAAAACTGCCTAGATTAAAACTTGTTATGTCCCTTCTTAAGCACCTGATGAAAATACGTTCACCGTGATATCTTATTAATGCCGATGGTAAAGACGCAAAGCTTTCGTGGGCTCAGCAATAGAATTAACGGCCGCTCAACCCAGAAGTTAATGTCCATATCCGACAAAGAAATTACCATGTGGCATCTTGATATGTGTTAATACACGTTTCCGAATATCGGGCGCCTTATATTTTTTAGGTTCACATTGAACCAAAACAACCTCCACTTTTGCCTCAGGCCAACACATTCTGTCAATGTAGAACAAGATCGAAATAATCCGGCTCTGCGCTTCTTTTTTTGGACCGACAATGCATCTACCTCACTTTCCGGTATTTCCATTCAAGAGTTGTTTCTAGCTACACTCTTCCTTGACGGTATATTGTGTTTATGTAGGCTTTTCCTAACCGTGTAAGTTGAACTATAAGGCGGGGTGAGTGTTTCCATACGCCCCTGGATCATCTCTAAATAACCCCCTAATAATTTACGGATAACTTTCAATAGTTATTTTGCGCTATTCGTTGGGGAATGGATAACAATGAGAAACAAAGCTATTGTTGTTTCTAGCATAAATACATCATACGGACTAGACGATTATCTTGCCGACGTTTGGGCATGGGAGTCCCCAGCATTTCCTGATGTCCCACCTAAATGAGGGTAATCTCATACGATTGACTAGCCGATATGGAACCGGAAATATTAGTGAATGATACCTCGCTAGAAGTTCTATGATCGGCTCGCTATAATTATTCTTACCGACTTCTGGGCTATGAAAAGAAGAGTCAAAATAATAAATGTTATAATCTGGGGTTAAATCTATTCTTATGATCCTGAATTTGAAAAGAATCTACACCCTGTATTCTGATAACGATGGGTATCGAGTCCTTGTAGAGCGACTCTGGCCGAGAGGAATTTCGAAAGAAGAGGCACACGTCGATCTCTGGCTCAAGGGGATCGCGCCATCAACTGGGTTAAGAAAATGGTTTAACCATGAAGACAGTAAGTGGGATACATTCGTGGAAAAATACAGTCAGGAATTATCCGTTAACAAGTCAGTCGCTCTACTCCGACAGATAATCGCTTCATATCCCAGGGTCACGCTAATCTTTTCCTCAAGGAATAAAGAACATAACAACGCCGTGGCATTAAAAAGTTTTCTTGGCGAGAAATGAGGGAAATCATGCCTTATAAATCCAGAGAGACAATAGCAATTCCTCTATAGACTGAGCGGTTAAACTTTCTAGTAGTAGGCAAGATGTAGAATGCTGAATAGAGACCTTTTGAATCCCATCGACATAGTGGGGATAAGGATTTACGGGAAGTTTGACAGAGGATATGTGAAACTGCAAATGCGGGAACAGTTTTACCACGGATAAGCCAATCGTACCCAAATGAATCAGGATCACCAATTAATTCCGGGTAGTGCCATAAAAAGCTTCATGTAAATTTATCCCCGCCTGATCCAAGGAAATCCGACTTTTTTAGTTAGGCGCAATCGACTAGTATCCCAAAGTTTTTCGGGACAAATCTGATTAATATGATGTAAATAATAAATTATGACAGATAACAAGACTTTATTAGATGAAGAACATGAGGAACTGGTTAGAAAACTGGAAAGTGTTTCTAAGGAAGAAAATCCAATGGGAACTGCGTTCTCTGATATACTCTGCTCGTTCAAGTGCCATATGGAGCGGGAAAACGGAACCGTGATACCTCTGCTTAAGTTCCTTAATGAGAGAGTAAGTGAGTCAGTCGGAGTAGGAAACAAGAATCTTATTGATACCGGCAATGAGTTTAGAAAAAATTACAAAGAAATGCTGGAGGAACACAGATCTATAGTTAATATTATTAACCATGCGAGAAGCGATCTCGTTCCCTTCTCAAGCGGTGAGATCAGCAGTATAACTAATGAATTGATGCACCATATCTCACTGGAAGAAGAGATTCTATATCCTGCTGCCTTTGCAGCCAGCGATCTGATACTTTCTCCACCTTCCGTTGCAACCACGGTCTCAAAAACGGATTAGTCCAGTATCCACCACCAAAAGAGCCATATCATTGATTGTTCCTTTATTATTTAGTCTCTAACTTTGGCATTTCTGCATAATACACTTTGTAAATCCTTGTGTTTACGAGTTCCCGCAGAAATATTCTTAGAGTTTCGTATTATGTATGCACATAATATGGTTAACCACATTAGAAGGAATCAGTATCCGGACTGGGTCTTGAGATACAGGACAAAGGGTACGCTTGTGGCAAAGCGAGAGGACAGATACTATCTGTACAGGGTTTCAAGCCACTGGAACAGCACTAAGAAAAGATTGCAGCTCAGGTTGGATGAGTTTCTGGGGCTCATCACGCCTGAAGGCCTTATTGAACCAAAGGCAAAACGCATGACGAATAGATTTGACTAGATATCCGTGAAACACCTATTATGCAAAAGAGCGGGAGTTAGAGATTAATTTTCCTTTAAATACGAGGATATTATATTTTTCTCTGCCCGTCTCAAGATCTCGGCAAGCGTGACATAGGAAACGTTCAATCGCTTCGAGAGCCCTTCGAGATGGACTTTTTTCGGATAGTCGAAAAAACCGAGGTTTAGAGCAGTTCTTACCACAAATTCCTGTCTGGCGGTTATTTCCTTTTTCTTGTTCAGATTCTGCTTTTTGATCAGTTTAAATCTTACGCCATCAGCTTCCAGTCTGCCGAGAAACCCCGACAATGTGCTTTCGTCCGGTGCCAGCCAACGCATTATTATGTCTCCAGTTTCATTTGTGTGTGCTTCTATGAGAAATAGGTCCCAATTCAGCATTGTTTTGCATATAGCACAATTATCTGCGTCAACAATGGCCGTTGTGTGGTTATCATCAATTTTGACCATGCTGTTATTCTGATTCCCCAAAAGATTATACATTTCTTTCTGTGAACCATTGACGGCTTCTGGAGGAATGAAAAAATCTACCAGGTCTTTTACGCCTTCCTCGCTTCTGCGTATATCCCTGATCTTAATCATTGCCGAATGTTTTTTTACCATTGATTTGATCCAACTTAGTGGGGATTCAAATTCCAATTCGGCTTCTATCAAAGAGATCATGGCTATTATTGCCCTTTATTACTTAAAAGTGACGTAGCGTAATTTTCTTGCTCACACGGCCAACCGTTATAATTGCATCTTCAATGGGACCTTCAACTTTACAAGGATGGTGCACTGCAGTGTAGGTATCAGTTGGATTCAGGATAAAATTTGACAATTTTGGAGAATTCCCTAAAAGCAAAGGGATTAACAATGAGACCATCGGAGTGATATGTTCATAGTGATAATGATGCAAAAATCAGTAGCAGAAATCATTGTAGATTATTTTGTGGCCGGAGGGGTACGGAGGATTTATGGGATTCCTGGTGATTCAATCGATCCGCTTGTGGAAGCTATCAGAAAAACGGGAACCCTTAAATATGTTCAGGTCAGACACGAGGAAGGGGGGGCCTTCGCTGCTTCATTCGACGCAAAACTGAATAGGATTCCGGCTGCATGTTTTGGAACTTCCGGTCCCGGCTCCATACATCTGTTAAACGGCTTGTACGATGCTAAAATGGACAAGGCCCCTGTTATAGCAATCACTGGTCAGGTGGACACGGAAATGATAGGCCACGATTATCATCAGGAAGTCAACATTACGAAACTGTTTGATGACGTGAGCATTTTTAACAGAATGATAGTAAACGCAAGATCAGTGCCATATCTGATCGCCAGGGCCATTAGGGAATCGAAGAGAATGAGTGGCGTAGCACATCTTAACATACCTGTCAACATACTGGCGGAGAAAATAGAGGTTCCTAGGTCTTTAAGTACATACAGTTCGATTCCAATATTAAGCCCTGACCTTTCGGAAGCCGCGAAAGCTATAGATGAAAGTAAATTTCCCGTTTTGCTTGTTGGCTCTGGCTCGACCAGCGAGCAGCAGTTGGTAACAGCTCTATCCAAAAAAATAGGTGCTCCAATTATATATGCGTTAATGGGCAAAGGAATCTTTTCAGACGACAATCCAAGGGTTCTGGGTGCTCTTGGTCTCCTAGGATCAAAACCATCAATGGAGGCCATGGCCAAAGCCGATCTTATTGTCGCGATTGGAACTACTTATCCATATCAACGATTCATTTCAGAAAAAGCGAAGATTATTCAGGTGGATATAGACGGCGGAAACCTCGGGAGAGAATTTCAGGTTGATTTTGCTGTTTTATCCGATTCTCACACGTTTCTGGCATCTATAATCGAAAAAGTATCCGAAAAGAAAGACAAGTTCGAATTGCAGTTTGCCCCAGATATTAGGTCATGGAATCGGGAACTTCAAGAGATGGAATCTAGGAAATACAGATTCATCAATCCTGCTAGACTCGCTAGAGTAATCTCGCAAAAAGCTGACCCCGATGCTGTTATCGTTGGAGACACAGGAAACACGACGGTCTGGATAGCGCGCCACTTTGGAGCGAGAGCGGGACAGAGATTTCTTTTCTCGGGTGGTTTAGCCTCAATGGGATGCTCATTGCCCGGAGGAATCGGTGCTTCTTTATCAACAGACAGGCAGGTGATTTCAGCCGTCGGAGATGGAGGAATGGCGATGACAATAATGGAACTTGCTACCGTTAAGAAGTATAACATACCAGTTAAAATCGTAGTTTTCAACAACAGTAAATTAGCAATGATCAAATTCGAGCAGGAGGTGATGGGTTATCCACAGTGGGGGGTCGATCTGATCAACCCGGAATTCTCTACACTGGCTTCCGCCTATGGAATTGACACACAAAAGATTGTCAGCGATAGTGAAATTGAAGCTGCAGTAGACGCCATGCTAAAAAGCAAGGGACCGTTTCTTTTGGAGGCCATAGTGGATCCAAATGCGAAACCCGTGCCCCCGAAAATCAGTTTCGATCAAGCCAAAGGATATCTCATAGCGGGTGTAAAGGAGCGAATTGGATACCAACCTGAGATGGAATTGAATCAATGAATCTAGATGGAGAAATTAACCCTCCCGTATATTCAGATTTTGCAACGTCTTTACTTCTGAATATGATCTGCTCTATGGGTTGGACATGAGCTGTACGGCGTGGTTTCAAGCCGGGCATAACGGATAAAGCCTGTATATTTAGGGATCAAGATCAAATATCAACTCGAATTCGACGTGCATGAACACAGAGAGTTCAGAAAGGAAAACCATTGATGCTAGAAAGCTAGATCCACGGATCAGACATGAAACTATTTTTAACGAGTTTAAAAAATTGAATGAAGGGGAAACCATGGATGTAGTTGTAGATCATGAACCTGATCACCTCCTCTTGCATATGGAACACGCAGGTCTTCCTGTTGATCTTGAGAGGTATTCTGCGGAACAACGAGAGGATGGACTTTGGGTGGGACATTTCGCTAAATCTGCTGAAAACAAAAATGGGGAGGCTGTGATTGTCACAGACTATGACAGAAATCGATCTTACAATGAAAACAGATTTGCTGTGGTCCCGGTATTTGCGAATGATAAGTACGGCGTGCTTTTCACTTATATAAAGGCTGGCCAGTTCATACCAATACATTCCCCAGACGTTGACTTGGTTTTCCAGGTTTTCAAGGGTTCAGGTACTGCTACTGTTGGTGACACAAAAGTTACGTTGAGACCCGGGAGCTTAATAATAGTCCCACGCGGACAAAAAAGGGGAATAAAAGCATCGACAGATATTGAGGGTCTACATATTGTAGTCCCATTTCCAAGCGAAGGAGATCATGAAGAGGTTGAAAGAAAACTGGCGATGGGAAAATACGCATGAAACACACCAGAAGGCTCGGCGAATACTGGTCATGAAGCCGATAAATCATTCTTTTATTGTGTTTTTTCTTCGCTCGTAAGTTCCGGGAATCGCTCCGAATGCTACATTAAACCGATTCCAAGCGTTTATGGCTACGACTGCTGTCGTCAAAGAAATAAGTTCATTTTCTCCAAATTCCTTTAGCATTTTCTGGTAGAGGGCATCATCAACGTCGTGCTGTGATATGTTTGTTATGATCTCGCACCATTCCAGGGCAAGTTTCTCCCTGTAGCTGAACTGCGGGGCCTCTCTCCATGCGCTGACAAGGAATAGTCTCTGGATAGATTCACCGTTTGCCAAAGCGTCCTTTGTGTGCATGTCAATGCACCATCCACACCGATTTATTTGAGAGGCTCGCAGTTTTACGAGTTCAAGGAGTGAATCCTCGAGTCCCGAGGATCGCACGTACTTTTCCAGTCCCAAAAGCGACTTGTAGAGTTCCGGAGAAACTTTTGCATAATCAAGCCTTTTCGAATCCATATCTACGCAGGCCTAGCGCATACTTAACGATTAAGTTAAACGGCTAACTGGCTTAATTTGATATATCCTGAAAAGCTTGAGATTCACTGTCTATGGGGGTTTTCAGTATCCCTAAAAAATTAGGGACCAGCATTATTCTTGTGTCAGGATGTTAGTTGGATATTAATGGCAAGAGGGGAGAGTTAAACTATGGACAAGGACTACATTTCGATAAATATGATCTACATCAGCCAAGCTTTCATTTATCTTCTGGCAGGTACTATACTCTTTTTTCTGAGAGGAGCTGTTAGTGTTCCTGTGAGCTCAGAGAGCATATCGGTCATCTGGCTATTTGGTTTCGTTACCTCAATGATATTTGGAATCACTAACATAATGGTTCCGTCATATGCGATGTGCATTCCGTTCAGCATAAATGTCGTAAAGGCGGAGATATTCTTTCTGGATATTGCCATAATTTCACTCAGTGTGGCTATGAATGTTTCTGCATTGAGGGTATTGTTTGTACCGGCAGTACTGGTTTTAATTTTGTCAATACTGATCCATACCTATGATTTGATGTCTGTCTCAAGGAGACCGAAGAAAATCGTAGAAGGACGGGAAAACCAGGCTTCGTATACTAGGTGATCAGTTGAGCACCGTTTTCCCAAGAAAGCGTTCCAGGTTAATTGTTTTCTATCTCGCAACATCTCTTGTGTTTCTGGTGGTAGGGTTCTCAATCGGGGCGTCGAAACTGGCGGGACAGCACGGTTATCAACTAGATGAAATGCTGGGTTCATATATATCTGTGCACCCCGCCCTCATGGTTTTCGGTGTTATTGGGGGGCTCCTTCTCGCAGAAAAAATAGAGATAATGAACAAATTCCTTATTTTAGGGAGAATTCCGATTTCCTATACTATTGTTCTTACGCTACTTCTCGGCGTGTTGTTTCTCTCGCTGGGATACGGTATTGACTTCTCTATTCTGAAGTACGCCGGGTCAGCGCTAATTGCCTTGGCTGGCATTCTTTTCCTTTGGTTCATGGTTTCCAGGCGCAATCCGGGAAACACTGGAATAAAGCTGATCATGGGAGCTGCATTGATGGCTTTATCCATCTCATCAATCGCAGAATCCATAACCTCTGCAACTGATTCATCTAGCGTGGCTCTTCTGCTACTATCCTTTCCAATATTATACATTCTCGGCGAACGTATTGAACTTGGGCAAATGAGGAATATCGGCAATTCAAAAATGAGGATGCTGTTTATATCGGCTATCCTGATCCCCGTTTTTCTATTTGTCTCTATTCTACTGCAGTTCCGCTTTATTGACCAGGTTCTTTTTGACGGTTCAATCCTGTTTCTCACGCTAATGGTATACATCTCGATAAAATTTGATCCCTTGACTAGGAAACTGAAGATACATGGGAAATTTCAGTCATTTATGCAGCTTGGCGTCGTCTCCTCGTACGCATGGCTGCTTGTTGGAATTGTTCTTTACTTCATCCAGGTAAATGTGGAAAGGGGATTCATGGATCCAGCTACACACTCAATCGCGCTTGGATTTATTGGATTGTTTATTATCGCGCACAGTCCGATTATTTTCCCGTTAACTCTTAAGTTAAGAGTAGATACGACCAGAGTTACAAAACTGCCATTGTATGCCATGAATCTCGCTGTCTTTCTGCGCGTCGGTGGAGACCTCATATCAACGGGAAGCAATGTCGGAAATATCATGGCATATTCCTCGATATACGTATTGATACTGGCTGTTCTTCTGTTTTTTATGAACATAATGAAAATCAGGATCAACACGAATGATACTTCGAATGCAGCCGCAAAGAATTCAGGATGATAAATTGATGCTTTCCTTTCCAAGCGAACCTAGCAGACGAATTGCCCGGAGAGTAATGGGAACTCAATCTCATGGTCAGGAACCAAGCATGAGCTAATTTTTGATGGCCCAAATCGCGATAAGGAGGATTGTGTCCAGTCTATTTTAGTAACCTGAGAAGGTCCAGAGAGGGAATGCCAACGAGCAGCAGCATGTTCTTTGGGTTCTTCGTACTGTCTTGCTTTTCCAATTCAGCGAGTGTGTTTTCAACAGTCTTCAAAATAGATGCGGCCTTGATATACGATTCATTGGAAAGTTTTGAATAGGAAAGAAACAGGAAACCAAGTTTGAAAATTTCCCTGATGTTTTCCATTGCTGGATCACTCGACATGTTGAACTCCTCCGCCATTATCTTCATTATCACGGACTGGGTGAGAAGAAATGAGACAACAAGATCCCTCAGATCATCAGTGCTGAGTGACAACATCCTTTCCTTCCACTCTTCCGCCGATACCTCCGAAAAAGCTTGCTCGTTTATGGTGTAGAACTTTTCCACATAATTCTTTGTAACCCTTACCTCAGGGGGATTAACCAGGCCATCTGATACGAGTTCCGCTATTGCCTGGTAGAGATTCGATTTTGTCGTTCCAATAATTCTCGACATCTGTGTTACGGTCATTTTACCTTTCTGAATGAGTACAGTTACTATTTCCAGTTTTGTGGGGTTCTTGAATGAATTCGCAAGGGTCATTCCCCTGTCCTTTGAGTTCATATGACCCTACATTTATATATCAATTAAATATCTATGTATAACACATAGTTAGAGGTAGATATTTATTTATATGCTGAGTGATGATTTATATGAGAAGAAAACAAATTTCCGAATGGTAATGGCAAGTTTCTCGGTGTCGAGAACAGGGATATCCGCTTTCTCCTTAATGGTTATCTGGATCACGTTAAGGATTACCGGATCACCAATAATTTCTGGACTGGCAGACGGCCTCTTCTCAGTTCCCCTTCTTTTCTCCTTCATAGTAGGAGCTTTCATTGACAGGTCACGGCACAAGAAATCTATAGCAATAACAGCAGTTGTTGTCAGGGCAGCAGCGGTTCTACTCCTGATGGCCGCAGCAGTCCTGCACATTTATGGCCTGGCGATCCTCTTTATATACATGTCTGTGGTGGCAGTAGGCTTTACCTCAGATGTGACAAATGCGGTCAGGGCAGTATGGTTCAAGGTCTTTCTGAAGGAAGAGGATTATCAGAGAGGAACATCTGTGATGAACGGTATTGGATCAATAGCTGAAGTTCTTGGTTACATCCTGTCCGGCGTGTTTCTGTTCATTGGTGTTATGGCTGGCGTAACAGCACTGGCAGTGGTCTTCCTTATTGCGGCAATACCGCTCTTCCTTATCAGGCACCACGAAGCAGACCCACACTCTTCATCAGTGGCTGACGGACTGCGCGGAGGTCTCAGCTTCCTCGCAGGAGATAGATTTCTACAGGAAGGGCTTTTCCTTACGCTTGTAGCAAACATGGCCGTTGCCATGATAGGAATAGCATTCACTGTAATGATCCAAGATGTGTTCCAGCTACCCGCGATATATCTGAGTTTCATATTCATAGCGATATCCGCAGGGATAGCTGCAGGGTCAATCCCGGGTGCAAAGCTGAAGGGAAGACTAGATCACATAACCATGCCACTGCTTCTAATGGTCGGGATAGCATTCGCCTCTGTCACATTCATCAGGTCAGCATATTTACTCTATATCCCTGTGTTCGTGATGGGCGCGATGATCGGAATGATAAATCCCCCGATGTATTCTGTGCTTAACAGGCACATACCATCGGAGATGATGGCGCGGATCATGGGGCTGTTCAATACGCTTGCCCTCTCAATGACATTCCTTTCCGGGGCAATCGGCGGGGTGATAATTGAGCTGAGTTCTGATAGATCTCTCTTTATGGTCATAGGCATCGTGATATCCGCATGCGCCCTGTCCGTTCCGTTCCTCAGGGCATTCAGGAACGAGACAGTACGTTGAAACCCGCGGAAAAACACCAAGTTTCTCATGAAAGAATCAGTCAACTTAAAGTAATTCGATGGTATCGTTGCACAGCAAATGGCCGGGATAGAGGACAGGATTCGCGAGATAGAGGAAGAGATCAAGAAAACTCAGTACAACAAGGCTACAGAAAGGCATATTGGCCTGCTGAAGGCAAGGATCTCCAAGCTTCAGATGGAAGCGGAGTCCCACAAAGGACACGGCGGGACAGGGTTTTCCATACCAAAGAGTGGTGACGCCACAGTTGCACTTGTTGGCTTTCCAAACGTTGGAAAGAGTAGCCTCCTGAACAAGCTCACGGATTCTGACAGTGAAGTGGGTAACTTTGCATTCACGACGCTGCGTGTAATTCCGGGAATATTGGAGATAAACGGTGCAAGGGTGCAGATCCTTGATCTTCCAGGCATAATAGAAAATGCAGCTTCCGGTTCCGGAAGGGGCAGGGAAATACTGAGTACGGTTAGAAGCGCTGATCTCATAGTCATAGTAGTGGATGTCCAGACGCAGGGAGTCGACAAGATACAGAATGAGCTCTACAAAGCGGGGATTGTTCTCAACAGGAAGAGGAAGAATGTCTCACTGAAGAAAACCAACAGCGGCGGGTTGAGAATCTACAGGCCTAAAGGAACGCTGCTTGACGAGGATTCTATCAGGGAGATACTCAAGGAATTCAAGATTACCAACGCAGAACTGTACATCAGGGAACGAATAACAGCGGATGACCTTATCGACTTTCTTAAGGGAAATGTTGTTTATGTACCATCAATAGTGGCTGTTAACAAGATAGACATACCCCATGACGAATCCAGGATAGAAGCCCTCAAGAAGCAATGGGGTACGGTTGTGGAGGTATCAGCGTCAAAGGGAGTGGGGATAGAGAAGCTCAAGGACGCCATTTTTGAATCCCTGCAGTTTGTGAGAATTTATCTCAAGGACAAGGCGGGCAGGGTAGACTTTGAAAGGCCGCTTGTTCTCACTCAGGGTTCCAAGGTACGTGATGTCTGCAGGAAGATAAGCAGGGAAATGATGTCCTCATTCAGGTATGCCATAATGGCCGGTCCAAACAGGAAAATGGGTGAAATCAGGGCAGGCCTGGACTACGACCTCAAGGACCAGGACATAGTCACGGTTGTCAGCAGGAATTAATTATGGTCATACTTTTACAATTATTTTTATCACAAAAAGCCATGGGATTGTGACAGATTTGCAGGACGAAGCAGCAGTTACTGATAAAAGTGAAAGAATTCTCTTCACATTGGGCTATTCAAACAGGCCGTTTGATCAATTTCTCACGCTGCTCAAGGTCAACCGTATTGATATCATTGTTGATGTGCGTACAATCCCGAAATCTCGGCACAGGCCGGAGTTCAATATAGATTCTCTGCCGGTCGAACTCGAAGCTGCAGGCATATCGTACGTTCACATGAAAGGTCTGGGAGGACTGCGTAAACCACTGGGGAATTCTGTAAACAGCGGATGGATCGATGAAAGCTTCAGGGGATTCGCTGACTATATGCAAACCGATCAGTTCAGGAACGCCCTTGCGGATCTGCAGGACCTGGCCGGAAAGAACAGGGTAGCAATAATGTGTGCAGAGGGAAACCCGTTCAGCTGCCATCGCTCGCTGATTGCGGACGCCATGCTTGTCAGGGGATACCGTGTGTACGAGATCACGGGTGGGACCAGGCTTTCTATCCATAAATTAACATCATTTGCTGAAGTCAGCGGAGAAAACATAACGTATGGGGGAAAGAGTGATACTTTACAACGTGCCTGAGAATGCCTTTATACTTTTCGTAGGCATCAATCCACATCCCGGATCTTTCAGGAGAGGCATCCCTTTCTCGAACAACAAGAATTTCTGGTACAATCTTTCAAGGGCGGGATTGATCAACAACCCTGTTAAGGACCTGAAGAATGAAGACAATCTCAGAAAGGTGTATTCCGTGGACTTCCCTGGCGTTTACAGGTATGGCTTTATGAATCTGGTGGACAGGCCCACGATCAATACTGCGGGCCTCATGAGGGGTGAGGAGAATGAGGGGGTAGCAAGGATTCATAACGCAATTATGATGATGAAGCCCAGGATAGTATGCTTCATCGGTAAGGTGACCTACGCCACGTTCTCCGGAAAGAAAGAATTCAACATTGGCCTCCAGGATTCACGGATTCATGAATCCTTGGTTTTTGTAGCCAGTTTTCCCATACGCGGACCAAATTCCACAAGGGTCGCCGAGATGACAGAGATTGGAAGAATCATAGGCAGGAAGGGTACAGAAACAATTCATGCAGGGAGCTGAAACAGTGGAAACGCAGCTGATAACCGCAGAGGTCAAGTTTAAGGGAAAGGTTCAGGGCGTTAATTTCAGGAGAAATGCTTCCATTGTTGCCAACACCAGGGGTGTTTCAGGCTGGATAAGGAATGCAGAGGACGGATCCGTGGAGGCTTGCTTCAGTGGTCCGGAACCGGCTGTGATGGCGGTAATCAATGACTGTATGGCTCTGCCGGACGCAACGGTCACCGGAAGGGAAATGAGACTCCTGCCTCACGTTGATTATGTGGATTTCTCCATCAAGCATTGAATCATGTTTCAACTTCAAACGAATAGCCCAGGGTTCTTAGCTTTTCTATAAGTTCGTCAGCATGGGCTTTGCCTCTCACATTGACCGTGAACTTGACGCTCTGGAATCCGACCGGTGTGTTCCTCTCCATGTTGTCTACCTGCGCGTGGTATATATTGCCACCTATCGACGAAATTGTCGTGGCTATCTTCATCAGCGTACCTGGCCTGTCCGGTATCTGGAAATCAATCCTGACAAGGCGGTTTTCGATCTCCATAGCCTTGTATATTATCTTAGAAAGAAGCAGAAGGTTGGCATTTCCTCCTGAGAGGATGATTGCGACTTTCTTTCCCTTTACGTCGATCTTTCCCTCCATCAGTGCTGCAAGCCCTACAGCACCTGAAGGCTCAACAAGCACCTTGTTTCTTTCAAGCAACTTGTAAAGCGCCATTGCAATGCTTTCGTCACTGACGGTAACTATGTCATCAACATATTTCTGGACGATACGCAGATTGAGCTCTCCGGGATATTTAACTGAAATGCCATCTGCAATGGTGTTTGTGCTTGTATAGGGCACTATCTTTCCTGCGGCAACAGATTGCTTCATGGAGTCTGCCTGTTCTGACTGAACCCCGATAATCCTGATGCCTGGCTTTAACATCTTGGCAGCCAGTGCTATGCCGGAGATGAGTCCGCCCCCTCCGATTGGAACAAGTATGATATCAATGTCTGGCTGATCCTCGAGTATCTCCAGACCGATCGTACCCTGGCCTGATATGATCCACCGGTCATTGAACGCATCTATGAACGTCCTGTCCTCGGCTTTGCAGATCTCATCAGCCCTTATGTGGGCTTCATTGTAATCCGCGCCAGAGAGCACCACCTGCGCTTTGTAGTCCATCACTGCATTGACCTTTGCCGGGACTGTGTACTCCGGCATTACGATCTTTGCGTTTATCCCATTGATCATAGCTGCATATGCCACTCCCTGGGCGTGGTTTCCGGCACTCGCGGTTATTACTCCTCTTTTTTTCTGGTCGCTCGTGAGCCTGGATACTTTGAATATGGCCCCTCTAGCCTTGAATGACCCGGTTTTCTGGATGTTCTCCATCTTGAAGAAAATGTCGGCACCGTAAATCCTGCTGAACGTCGAGGAATAGTTCAGAGGCGTCCTGTTTATCTTCCCATCCAGTTCCTTCTTTGCGGCCAGAAAATCGTCCATGGTAGGCTGAACCAGCAGTTCATCTTCCATGGCTGTGTTATGCCTTGTTGGCTAAAAATATTCCTGTAGCCCGATTAGGCCAGCATCTTTCTTACGGTACCTTCATTATTTCGGTACAGATCAAGGCCGGTATCAAGTATCATCCGTATCTTAGCGTCAATTTCTGTTCTCATATCCTGGTTGGATATGGATTTCAGGTTTATCCGTGCATTATAGAGTGATCCTCTAAGGGCCGCCATTGCGAACTCTGATGCGCATGCGCTGTCCGTGATTGCGTTTTTGTTGCCCTTTGCAGTGAGATAGGAAGCCATTTCCAGTATGCCAAGTGATTCCCTGGCAATCTTGATCGGAACGCTTATGGCCACCAGCGTAGCCTTTTCTAACTCCTCCTTCCTCCTTGCCTTTTCCGTGTCCGTCCCCTTTGGTAATCCCCATGCAGATACTATAAGGCTGAAAGCTTCCTCATCCTCTTCCATCAGGTTCCGTAACCTTGTAGATGCCTCCACTGCAGTCTTTTCAATTTCCTGCATTCTTTCCTTTTCCGCCTCATAACCTTTCTTGTTAACGGTCAACGCAGAAACCATGGAAGCAAGAGAAGACGCTACAACAGACACCAGGGCGCTTGCCGCGCCACCTCCAGGAGCAGGAGACCCGCTGGCCAACCTGTTCATGAAACTATCAAGATCTTCCAGATTAATCACCCCACATTTTCTTCTCAAAAATCTGTGCTGTACTGAAGCCATTCAGTTGAAGATAGAACTGCGCTGTCTCCGTTATGGCATCCATGGGCACAAGCCCTACAATCTCAGATTCGGCAACACTGATCCCGTATCTGGAAGCTTCCAGTTTTACCATCTCAAATGCACGGTATATGGGGGTCTTCCTGAAGCTTGTGAGGTTCATGGATATCTGCACCATCCCCTTATCCTCGAGGTTAAATGCAAGTGCCTTTACGAAGGTGAGTCCACCATCCCTTGCTCTCAGCGCCTTTGCTATCTTCTTGCCCACCGATATATCCCTGCTGTTCAGGTTAACGTTGTAGGCGATCAGGAAATCCCTGGCTCCAATTATTGAGGCTCCTGCAGTGCCCATCTTTGAGGGTCCGAAGTCAGGTTTCCACTCTTCGCTGCTGATGGCAACCGAGAGCTGTTCATACTGAAAGCTCTTGTTCCTGATATCCTCCAGATTTCTTCTGGCCTCAGACATTGCGGCAGATCCATACAGGTAGACTGGAATATTAAGCTGTTTCCCCACCATTTTTCCCAGATCCAGGGCAAGCTTTACGCAATCTTCCAGTGTCGTTTCGGAAATCGGTATGAACGGAATCACATCGGAGGCGCCGAATCTTGGGTGTTCCCCGCTATGCTTCGTCATGTCTATCAGCTCAGAGGCCTTCCTTATTCCTGCAAATGCGGCTTTTACTGCATTATCATATGATACTACAAACGATACGACTGACCTGTTATGGTTTGGATCAAGTTCCACGTCAAGAAGTTTCACAGTATCGACCTTAGTTATCTCAGAAACGATCTGGTCAACGAGCGCCCTGTTTTTGCCTTCGCTGAAGTTTGGAACACATT
>JAJYRT010000142.1 GCA_021793945.1 Thermoplasmata archaeon | reverse complement strand
GCGTAGTTATTGTTAAATCAGCTGCTGCACACTCTTTGCGCGGATCTTTATATTAACACCAGTAATTTATGCCGATAAAGGAGAAAAGCAGGACATATCTGGATATCAACGGTTTTTCACACGATTCTGTGTTCTTAAGTCCCTATCACCGTAAATAATGTTTGTTCCTTTTTTTTGCATTCGAAGCAGCGTCCCAAATATATACAAAAATAGTCTGTCAAAAAATATATAGCTAGTTTTATAAGCTCAAATGAAGTCATCTGCCCATGGAGAAACCAAACAGCTCTTCATTTGCTTCACTGGACGATAGCAAGACAAAGGGAATTCATTACAGAATAACAGCGCTGTCTGCAGCCGGAGTTTTTCTGGATGGATATGACATTTCAATCATTGCGGTGGCGTTGACAATAATAGCCGGACTTAGCGGATTCTCATACGTTTCTACCCCACTGGGTAAGGGTTTGATGGCTGCCTCAACAACTATTGGAATGCTTGTTGGTGCAATTGTATTTGGGTACATTACGGATTTGAGGGGTAGGAAGCTGATGTATCTCTGGGACATGGTAATATTTGCGGTATTCACCGCACTGGTCGCTTTTGCCTCGTATAACTTTGATTCACTATTTATATTCAGGGTGATCCTGGGACTTGCCATCGGGGCGGATTATGCCATAAGTACAACCATAATATCTGAATTCTCCCCAAAGAAAACCAGGGGGAAACTGCTGGCTGTCAATGTTTCTGCATGGTGGATAGGTTCTGCAGTGGCATATTTAGTTGGCTTCCTTCTCCTCCCACTTGGTAATGAATCATGGAGATGGATGTTCGCTATAGGCATAATTCCTGCAGTCCTGGTCTTGATATTCAGGTGGTCAGTCCCGGAATCCGCAAGATGGCTTGCAAATGCTGGAAAGATAAAGGAAGCGCAGGATGTTGAAAAACAGGTATCGGGATCATCTGACATTATAAGTGTGAAAGGCAGGAAGTCATCCATAAAGGACCTGTTCTCCCCGCGCTATATCAGGGCCACACTGTTTGTTGCAATATTCTGGTTCTCATACGATGTAGCATTCTACGGTATTGGATTATTTAGCCCCACAATTCTTGTAATCTTCGGACTCAACACATCTAACGCCATTCTCGGGTCTGCCATTTTCTCCCTGTTTGCAGTACTTGGCAGTTTTCTGTGCATAGCTTTAATAGACCGGCTTGGCAGGAAGATGATAACCATGATAGGCTTTGCAGGGATGTCCTTCAGCTTGCTTATACTCTCCATTGTAGCCTTTGTACTTCCAAAGTCGGCTTTTTCAGTTGGGTACGCCGCTGTGCTGGTTCTCGTCATGTTTGTGATCTTTGAGGTCACACAGACATTGGGCCCCGGCGGAACGGACTTTGTATACCCGCAGGAGATCTTCCCTACATCCATAAGGGCGACTGGACAGGGGTTCGGCACATCCTTCAGCAGGATAGGGGCGATCCTCGGACTAACCGTGTTTCCGATATTGGTAAGCGTGTCTGGACTCGGCCTTGGTCTTCTTTTCTTCTTTGCCTTCTCGGTTTTGGGATTGCTGGCAACGTTTTTCCTGGGGATTGAAACTATGGGAAAAAGCCTGGAAGAGATAAATGAAGATTCTGCCCCGCAGAACTGAAGTGCATGGCACGATTGAATTCCATAGATGTGCTCGGCAGGTGGAGTTCCAATACCGTAAGGAATGAGAGGACATCCTCCATACTCATCAACAGGAACCTTCTTGTCGAGTGCGGTCCACATTCTCTGGAGGCGATGCTGAACCGGAATATTGACCCTCTGCAAGTTGATACTGTAGCAGTAACCCACATGCATCTGGATCACTACGTCGGTCTCGCTGAGTTCCTGTGGTACAGAGCGATATATGCCCCCGGCCTGCTGGTCTCCGTGCTTGGCCCAAGTGGAATAGGGGAGAATACCAAGGCACTTCTGAGGAACGTCAGGACTCCGGAATCCTTTGATATAAAGGTAGAGTTCCACGAAGACTCCGCATTGGGTGAGATAACACCTTTCAGGGCTAATCATGTGATTGATGATAATGGCTACAGGATAGAGTTCGCCAACAGCGTCCTTTTCTATAGCGGTGACACTGCTTATTCTCAAAACGTGGTAGCAGGTGCTGATAATGCAGACTATCTCTTCCATGAGATGACCTACACGGATGACAAGAGGAGCGAGGCTGATTTCTGGAAACATTCCACCTATTCTGATACCATCAGGACTTTCAATGAGAGCCATGCAAAGAAGCTTGTCCCGGTTCATCTTACACCATCAACGTTGGATCTTGTCACGAACATTTCCAGGAAAGATGGAAGTGTACGGCTTCCAATGGATGGGAAGTTCTCATTCTAGTGCCCTAATTTTTAAACACGGATCGGCTAACTGTTTTGTTCCTCCAATTCAACTTGATCTGCTCTGGGATTTCACAATATTTTTAATTTTTGGAATTGTGCCCTTTCTTTTAGTAATGTATATGAGCAAAAACCAGATAACATAAAAAGGGAAAGATGTGACTTTGCGTTCACTCCTTCCTCAGCGAAGTGATAAAATGCCGAGATTTGAAGTATCCGAAAACCTGAGCAAGAAAATAAATGATCTGAGCAGGGCAAGGCAGTCCCTTATAGAGGAAATGGAAGCCATAATGTTCTATGACGAGCGCGCGGATGCCACAGAGAATGAGGAACTGAAAAGCGTTATGCTGCATAACAGGGACGACGAAAAGGAGCATTTTTCATTGCTTCTTGAATTTCTAAGGAGGAACGATCCTGAGCTGGACAAGGAACTCAGGGAGATCCTGTTCAGCAAGAAGAAGATGCAGGAACTGGGAGATTAGGATCGCTTTTCCTTTGGATCCAAATTCAATCAAGGGTAAAAATTAATTTACCACTCTCATTATATCCCAGCAATGAAGAAATTCGCTTCCGATCTTGTTGGGAAAAACGTCGTTGCAACCGACGGAACAATTATCGGTGAGGTAGACAACCTGGTCATAGACCTTGATACAGGATCGATCAGGAATTTCCTTGTACAGCCGGTGGGTACGGTTGAGGCGCCCTTCAAGAAGGATCAGAAGGGGAGGTACATAATCCCATTTGTCTCCATCAAGTCCGGAAAGGATGTATTTCTGGTGGAATCCGGCAAAACACGGACTGTTCAGTGAATCATCACTGAATCTGCTGCTCCTTGGGCACGTACCTCAGTATGCCTGCTATGCCTCCGAAAGCCCGTTCAAGAAGTTTTCCCTCTTCGCTGGTATCCGAAATTATCTCTGTTTTTGCTCCAGATGCCTCGGCCAGGTGAAAGAGATACTCGAGGAAATCCTCTTTCTGGAGCACAGTCATGGGCGTACCGCACTTTTCGCAATTCACCGTCTCCTGCCCACCTGAGAGAAACATCTCCCGTTCGTTTCCGCAATTTGGGCACTTCAATTTCACATGGCTCTTATCCAGATCCTCTGATACCAGCAGGAGATCGATTGTCTTGGCCCTGAGGGCAGAAAGAACGTTTGATTCTCCGTAAACACCGAGACCGCCATCGCTCTTCTTAATCTCCATCATGAACCTGTTCATGAGGTCTTTTTCCCGCGATATCTTCATATCCTTGATATTGGTGGATGCTTTTTCCACAAGCTCCCGCAAGCCCGACTCGTCCGTGTAACCAATGTCAAAGAGGTCGTTTACCTTGGCCTTGAGCTCGTTTCTCAGGTAGTCTTTCTCGAAAAAGTAGTTCTTCGTTGAACCGGGTCCGCCTATGAAAATGGCTTTCATCTCCCGTATATTGGGCATGAAAGCCTCATTGGCTATGTTACCAACTTTTTTGAAAAATTCATGCGCTGCAATCTCTATTAGTCTTTCATATCTCCGGGATGATTGTCCTCCCTGGTGGTGTTTGCTTGGTACCAGCGACTGTTCATTTGTTATGACGTTAATGTTGGTACCGCTGAGCACACCAACGGTGGCTTCCTTCCTGTCCATAACGATCAGGCCGTAAATCTCCTTCTCGCCAAGCTGTGTCTGTAGCTGCTCGAGGTGAAAGACAGAATCACACTTATACATGAATGTCTGGAATGGCTCAGGTGGCTCGATGATCTTGGTGTACATCTCAGTCTGGTCTCCCCTGGTCGCGACGTGACCGACGAAGAACACAAGACCGGTTTCAGGAGGGGCCTTGTAATACTTGAGCCTGGACATTATTGATTCAATTGCAGCCAGTACATTCTTTCTCGTTGACTTTGACTTTATATTTGATGAGGTAGAGAATTCCTCACGCAGATACTGTACCACATCGGAAATCTGTTTGTCGGGAGGAACGTAGAGAGAAATTAGCTCAGTGCCTCTACCATGCAGCTTGGTGAGTTCGTTGAGCGCCTTCTTGAATTCATATCGCCTGATCTGCGATTCGCTATCTTCCATCTGCTGAGAAAATTTATAATCATATATAATCTTAATCTAAGGAAACACATGGAATCTCTAGTTATCTCTCTGGGCGGATCGATCGTTTACGGTGAATCACTTAACCTTAATTTTCTTAAGAAATTCTCCGAGCTTATTGCTAAACAGAAGAAATATGACAGGGTCGGCATAGTTGTAGGGGGAGGGAGGCT
>JAJYRT010000141.1 GCA_021793945.1 Thermoplasmata archaeon | reverse complement strand
TCTCGAACAGGTGGCAAACGATCTGCAGGACCGTTTCAGCGCATAGGCGGGGATGGCCCAGCGGTACGGCGGCAGCCTGCTAAGCTGTTTCTCTATGAGAGCGAGGGTTCGAATCCCTCTCCCCGCGCTTATATTCATTCGCCCGCATGTGCATTCGCATGACCCTCATCTTCCGGCATGAGCCGTTTTTGGTATTGTAATAGCAGGGACGACCATTTCGTTTGCAGAATAGGCAAACCTGTCGTTCTCCTCTTTCAATAGCCACGTCTCAAACTTTGTTTTATAGGTCCCCAGTCTCGATATAATGTCTTCAACAATCTCTGGATTCTGCCCGTTGGTGACAATTTCCACAACCAGCCTTCGATTCTCCGGTCTTGAACCGTGATCGTGCATGTGTGGACAGAAACGCAATTTGAGCATTGCGTACAGGCTGTAGGTCGTTATGGGTAAATGCATCACCATGAACGCCGCCGCCATTATTTCCAAAATGTTCGCAAAAATTCCTCCTGCCTTTCGAGAAAAATCTTTTGGCCATGTTCACTCCTCGTCTGTGGCGCCCCGCATTTTATGGGCCAGCAGCCTTTTCAGGTTGGTTATCTTTCCCGTTTTGTTGGCATGGTTCAGCGCTGCAGCGACCCGTTCTCCCTGGACATCGTTCCTCTTGACGGTCTGTGCTATCTTCAGCCTAGCTTTCTGTGCCTTCAACTGTGCCTTCTCCCGTGCAGCCTCCCTGTATTAGCGGCTGTTCATTCTTGCATCGGTTTGCAATGAATCAAGATCCTTTAGGCTCTTGTCTATGTCAGCTATCGACTGCGTCAGCGCAGAACTTGTCAAAATGGCAGAAGTGAATCTCTGGCCCTTTGTCTTCTTTATGAGAGACCGCGTTTCACTGAGAGCTTCATTCTCATCTTTCAGCTTGCTTTTTATTTCTTTCCTTTTCAGGTTACCGCTTTTCGAATTAGGCATTACAACTCCTCACTATATAAACAGCACACTCTATTATTAAGGCCTTCTTTTCCGCGGCGGTTTCCATCCGGCGTGTTTGAATCTGATCCGTTCACAAATAAGGTGCTTTATTCTCTCCCCACTACATGTCGGCAACACCATAAAGGCGATGGAAAAATGCGTGGTGCATCAAATATATAAAGCACAACTTATTAATCAATTAGAATGAAACACAGGAAGATCATTATTGCTCTTGTCCTTGCAGCAGTTATATGCGTTCCATCTCTGACTATCTGGATATATGAATACGACATCTCCTCCAATTACGGCGGAGTAACTAGGTTAATGGAGAACCAGTACTTCGATGGTAAACAACTTCCGCCTCCCGAAGTTCAGACTGAGTTTGATCCTTTGACCAATAAAACAGTGAATATAACCGCATACTACGTGCTGGATAATTTCACATACACTATATGGTCAAACAGCAGTGCGGGAAGCATAGAGCTCGGTGTCTTGCTCCAGCCGGGTCCCACTGTGTATGCGCCGGGTGCGCCGGCAAATACAGTGCTTACACCGAGGCCCATAATATCCCTTCTAAGCTACAGGCTCAACGGACCCGGATACATTGGATTCAAGGTAAACGGGCTTGTCGCGTATAATTTCGTCCCCGGCAACGACCAGATCAACTATACAAACAGGTTTGATCCTTTCCCGGTCAGTTTTTGGAACGTATACAGCATTGTGAATTTTACAACCAAAAAGGAGGTATCGGGCACTCTTGGCCTTGTTTACAACATTAACCCTGTCATCAGTAACATCAGAGACTTCCCGATATCAAATTACAGTCAGGGCCTATATTTCCTCAATATGAAGCTAGACCTCTTTCGGGTTCTTCCATGGGGTGTCAGCCTTATTTCCAACCTCAACATTTCAAAACCATGGATTGAAGTGGAGTACTGAGTTAACTATCACGCTGACACGGGAGTATGATTATAGTTCCTGCCCTTATCAGCAGTTATGGGCCGCCGCAAGAAAGTAGGCGATTCGCTACCCGAGAGATCAGTTCTTAGTGTTATGCGCCCAATCCCAATGGACGTTCAGGAGGAATGGATAGATAATAGGCAGAAAGCATCGTGTGGAGGAGGTTGATTTAGATCAGGACAGAACATTTTCAAATTTACTGCAGAATTAATACAAGGTCTTTGATTTTAGCAGGATTTTCTTGTAATTATTCAGTTATTGAGATAGGAGAATGTTGAATGCGTTGCTTTTTTCTTGGCTTTACCATGAGCATGATTGCAAGAAAAGCACCTATTTTTAATGAAATGTTAAAAACGTATCCAGACAGAGAAGGCATTTGAGGATATCGTGCTAATATCCAAGCTGTCCAGCCAGCAGAGAACATAAGGAATACCCATAGTGTAAATTTGTCGATATTCCATGTCGGATAAGAGATCACACCGATCATAAACCAGCTTGATAGGATTATTTCCGACAAAACGTCGTCTGTAAAAGTCCCGAAGAGTAGGAACGAATTCTGCCAGAGAATCTCAAAAAGTATAATCCAGAGAAAAGGGACACCTATGGCATACGGAAACCCTGTCAACCCTTTGTCTCTGTACCAATATATGGTGACTAAAAATGATGCTATGGCAAGTGAATACGTGAGCGGAAAAAGTGTATCCTGCGTCAAGGGAGAAATTGCTGACCGTACGGCAAAAACCAGAATTCCGGTCAAGCTGTTAACAACAAAGAAAATGATTAACGCAGATACTAAATACGAGAAATATATCAATGAGTGTTTATTCATTGCATTTTCTTCCAACTTTTCTCTGTTGTAATACATTCTCTGGTTCATTAATTATTCTTTTCTATATCCACAGTAGAGCCTTAATCGATATGCCTTTAGTCTTCTTGCCGATGTGGAGCCATGACCAACGCCGGGACCATGGCTCTCCGCATGGAGCACGACCTGGTTCGGGGGCGCCATTGCGCTCCCCAGAGCCGGGCCGGAGACATCGCAGTCACCCCGGTGCCTGTCCAGGAAAATCCTGAGGGCATCCTCCACGGTAGGGAGATCATAATCCATAAGGGCAACTATGTCCGGGTCGTTTGCCCGGAGAAACTGTGGATCAGAAGCATACACGTATATGTCAAGCAGCCTCTGGAGCTTGAACTGCTGCAGTGTGAGCGTCAGTCGAGCACCCCCTCAAAGGCTTCTACAAGTGATTCAGGCTGATAGGCATGTGTGCGGTACCACTCCTGCAGGATGGATTCCAGTACCGATTCAGGGATGAGATTAGCTTGGTCTAATCTCACGTTGGCATCATGCTGCACCCCTCCCACGGATGGCGAAGAATTCATTAGTATGCCTCTCCCCGCGCTTTAAATCTTTTATCGAATATCCCTTTAAGATAAATCTGACGTATCAAAAACTCTCCTTTTAGGATAAACAATTGAACGTACTGATGTGGTAACTTTTCTCAATAAACCTATGGAACTCTTTTCATATTTGTCTTTGTATTTTTTGATAGTGGCAGGCAATTATTCCTTTATTCCCAGAATGATCTGGGCAGTCTGATATCACCAGATATTTATACACGTTTTGTGAGTGTGTTAGGCACTTCTTTGCATATGCGTCATGCCTTGGTTCTACAAAAATTGAAATATGCTCGGGAGTTCCGGCTCCATGGAATCTGTAATTCCATTTTCTTTTCTGCTTAACCATCTCATAGTTATTCCTGTAGATGTAAACGGTGAGGAACGGAAATTCATTTTCGATACCGGAATCGGAGTTACTGTAATCACCAAAAGGTTTGCCGAATATCTAAGCGTGAAACCAGACGGTACTTATACCGGCAAGCGTATGTCCGGACAGGATGTTTCTATGCAACTTACAAGGTTGCAAAGAATAAGAGTCGGGCATGTTGAAAGAAGTGAATTTACTGTGGGTATTTTCGATACGTCTGCCTTTCCTTCGGAATTAAACGAGATCAGCGGAATACTGGCTCCTAATTATTTTGAAGAGGTTATTTTTACGGTTAACTTTGAAAGTAGTGAAATACTAATAAGAGGAGATCTGGATAAATTAGAGGAGCTAAGTGAATTTGTTATTCCTTTGGACGTTGAGAAACTCTGGCCTGCTATTACCATTTTTGTCAGTGTCATACTGCCCTCAAATAGGAAGACAAGACTTGAATTGGATAGCGGGAGCGATGCTTTGATCCTTAATTCTAAGTTCATGGACGAACTGAATATTGACAGGAAAGGAACCCAGATAGATATTCTAAAAGGCGTCGATGAAACTGGAAGTGAGTATGTACGGTATCTTACCGTGCTAAAGGGTAAAATCACCATTGCCGGGGCGGAAGAGGTATTTAAAACCGACCCGCGAGTCATTTTTCAGGATATTATCTACGATGGTTTGCTAGGGAATGAATTTCTCTTAAATTACAACGTGACCTTCGATTTAAAACATGGTAGAATGGGCTTTGCAACATTCAGTGAGATATACACTTGACATTAAGAACGTTTAGACCCATTGCAAATTCTCTCTTTGCATAAAAGCCGACACTTGCTCCACGCACCCAACACAAAAAAAATTCACTAAAAAGGTAATTTCAATAGGGCGATTGCATTTTGATAATTATGGAGCCATCCGCTGCGGATTCTGACAAGATGAGGTTTGCTCTTCTCATAGATGCTGAAAATGCAAGA
>JAJYRT010000140.1:2945-4671 GCA_021793945.1 Thermoplasmata archaeon | reverse complement strand
AAAGAAGAAACGCACAAGGTATCACGGGACTGCTATGTCTCATGGAATGGCAATAGGTATTCAGTGCCATGGATATACACCGGAAGGGAGACATTGGTGCCTGAGAAATTCACCCTGAAGATACAGGTGGATTCCCAGATCATAGCGGAGCATGATATCCTTCCCGGCACCGGCAGGATATCAAGTCGCAGCATTGTTGGCCTCTATTCTAGCATATGCAGGAGTTGTCGACATGGCTGTGGCAGTAGATGCACTAACTGCTACTGGAGTGGTAATCGCTTTCGCTGGAGCAATAGTCACTTTCTAGATTAAGTATTATTATTAAAATCTCCATTCTTTTTCTTTTTTAAATGTGAGATTGCAAGGTATACGGGAGTCCCCCATCCTAACAATGCTAATGCTGTCAAAATAGCAATTCTTGCAAACAGACTCTGTCCAATAAGATATGCCAATACTATTAAGAGGAGGACGCCGACAACATCAATCAAAACCAATAACTGAGTTTTCCCACTCCATATTCCTCTTCTGTATACAACCATTAGCAGAAGATATCATTCTTCCAAATATTATTTCCCATGTAGTCAAGGGTTTCCAACTTGAGTTCCGCAGTTAATTTTTTGTGAAAGTGCAAGCTGAATCCGTATTACACGGTTTCCACTCCAAAATCTATGTCGCAGATGTCCGTGCACTTTTTATGATATTCTCAGGGCAAGCTCCTGGCTTCGCCTGCGTATAACACAACAAAATTTCGAAACCGCGCGTTTTAAGAGTTTTTGCCATGTATATTCTGGCACACCATTGCAGGAATAATACTACTACAATTCTACTGTGCCACAACTTCAAGTTATCCCAGAGAATATTGACTCTTTGGAAACACGTAGTGATATGAAGGAGTAAAGATAGGCGATGAACATTGTAAATTACGGTCTCAGAGAGAAGTATGACCAGTATGTGAAGTTTGAAGACCGGCTTTCCGAAATGGAGAAACAGGTTGACCGGGAGAAATTGAGACCCATTTTCAGTGATCTGTATAGAAACAACATAGATATGGGAGGAGCACCGAACGTCGATCCCATAGTCATGACCGGGAATCCAACGCATTTCTCAATGGATAAAGAAATCGTTTCTGAATCCTTTTCAGAGAGTAAATCGGCGGAAACCCTGGAATTTCAATAGATCTGATTGCTACAGACGTTTCAGTTCATTTACATGCCTGAAATAGGGTTCAGCGGTTTCCCGATTCCTGATATGAAACTCAAATGGAAATCCTATGCCTTCCCTATCGAGAACCATCTGGATGTTATCTCTGTTTAATTCCGTTATCACAAGGATGTCTATATCGCTGGCCATATTGCCGGTTCCTTTAGCAACCGAACCAAAAAGATATAGCTCGGAGCGTGGATCAGTTTTCAGGACAGACTGCTTGATCCTAGCCAGATATGAGTTCAAGTTGCTGAAAACCTCTATTCTCCTTTTCGCAATCTCAACAAACATCTGACAATCCCTCCTGTATCTCCCTGACTTCACTGATCAGTTTATCTAGATCTTCAGAAGTCAGGCTTGTGAAGAAATATCGTGAGGTTATGTAGGCGTCCTGAATCATGCTCAGGATAAGACTCTTCTCCGAGATCAATCTTTCTACCTTATCTTTAGATACCTCCGGTAAGACACTCGCGAGGTTATGTAACAATATTTTAAGATCATGGGTATGCGGGAAGTCACCTGC
>JAJYRT010000140.1:0-2845 GCA_021793945.1 Thermoplasmata archaeon | reverse complement strand
GCCCAGCCGCCCATGCACCCTGATAAATGTTTTATTAAACTTACACTTACCATAAGAGATGTTCGATCCTGGCTGTGTTTTCTGTTCCGAGGTAGTAAGGAAGAGGAACGCTGAAATCGTCTACGAGGATGAAACAACCATGGCTTTCCTTGACCACGCTCCAGTCGAGGACGGGCATTTGCTGGTCATCCCAAAGAACCACTTCATTAACGTACTTGACATAGACACGGAGGACTTCATGAAGGTACAGGGACTGGTGAAGAAGCTGTGCCAGCCCATCATGAACGCCATGAACTGCGATGCCATAAACATCGGGCAGAACAACGGCCCGTGCGCCAACCAGGTGGTAATGCACTATCATGTGCACATAATTCCAAGGTGGTGTGATCCGGGAGTGGGAACGGGACCGGCCCACGAGGGCCGCAAGATGCACAACTTCATATCAAGGGACGGAAGGCTGAACTGGGAAAGGAAGAAGGCTACAAGTGACGATCTGAAAGAGGTAGGGAAGAGAATCCGTGAGGAGCTTGCCCGCTGCAATCTCTGCTAACATTATAATACTTGACGATTATTTGCAATCAGGAACAGGAATTTGTTAAATGGTGTGAGTTATGAAAAGTCTGGAAGAACTCTACAAAAGAGCCCTGGAACTTAAGTCAAAGGGCATGTCGGATAAGGAAATATCTACGGAATTACATTTATCTGTAAATACGGTAACCTGGCTGCTTGGTAAGGAGTTCCTGCAGGAGAGCAAGGTGCAGGACGTGAAGATAGGCTGGAGGAGCATAGGCGTTTTCGGAAAGAGAATGGAATCAATCGCTGAGGTTATAGCAGACATAATAGAGGAAGAGTCGGCGAAGAACGACTTCGACTATGACTCGGTCCTCGGCATATCAATCAACGGAATTCCATATGCAACACTGACTTCAACACTGCTTGACAAGGAACTCATAGTCTACAGGCCGCACCCTTCCAGGGAGGAAGGTTTCTTCAGCAGCAATTTTGCCCGCGTCAAGGGAAAGAAGATAGTGGTGATAGACGACGTTACAAGCACAGGTGAAACACTGAAGAGGACAATAATGGACGTGCAGTCACAGGGCGGAAAGGTCGTCCTCTGCGTTGTACTGACATCGAAACTCAATGCGGATGAGATAATGGGCGTAAAGATCAGGTCTCTGTTCAGGGCAATGCTTGTGGGAAGCCCATAGGTAAACCATGCACTGGGCAGACGTCGTTGCTTCCAAACTTAGCGGGAAGCAGCTTGTATCAACAGGAATATCCCCGTCGGGGCCGATACATGTTGGCAACATGAGGGAAATACTTACAGGGGATGCTATTTTCAAAGCATCCGTTACCGCCGGAGTTGAGTCCAGGTTCATCTACCTGTGTGACGACATAGACCCACTGAGGAAGGTCTATCCTTTCCTTCCGCAATCATACGCAAGCGAGATAGGGAAGCCACTTTACAGGATCAGGGCTCCGGAGGGCGATGGCACATATTCGGAATTTTTCCTCAGGCCGTTCATAGAGACTCTTGACAAGGTAAACGTGCACGTTGAGGTCATCAGAACCCACGATCTTTATGCCTCCGGCATATTTGAAAAGGCAATAGACACCGTGATAAAGAGAAAGGATGATGTGGCAGGGATACTTGAGGAGGTGTCCGGGCGCAAGCTTGAGGATGGCTGGTTCCCGTATAACCCGATCTGCAAGAAATGCGGAAGCATGAAGGGTCCAGTCGTTGACGGATATGAATACCCACAGGTAAAGTACCATTGCACCTGCGGATACATCGGATTCTCTGACATAAGGACAGACGAGGGAAAGCTGCCATGGAGAATAGAATGGCCCGCAAAGTGGTACGTTCTTGGCGTGACAGTAGAGCCCATGGGAAAGGATCATGGGGCCGCCGGAGGGTCATATGACACCGGAAAGCGGATAGTGGAGGAAATATTCGGCTATCCTGCACCTGTGGCGCCGATCTATGAGAGGATACTGCTGAAGGGCGCAGGTGCGATGCATTCTTCCACGGGAATTGCAATAGCCGCCTCCGAAATGATGAAATTTTCTCCGCCTGAGATCCTGCGCTTCCTCATAATGCGGAACAACCCCAACAGGCACATAGTATTCGACCCCGGCATTGGCATACTGAGCCTGATTGACGAGTTCGAGAAATATGAAAAGGCATATTTCGGGGAAGATAGAGTTGCCGACGATGATTACAGGCGGGTTTACGAACTGTCTGTGGTCACTGAGGAAACCAGGAAGCCCGACAGGATTGGATACCGGCACCTGCTGACCCTGATCCAGATATACCACCGTGATGCAGAGCTTCTTGATGCGCTTAAAAGAAACGGCTACGATGAAGACAGCATAAGCAAAAGATTGCGGGAGCGCATTATTACACTGAACAACTGGCTCGAAAAATACGCCCCGGATGACATTAAATTCAGGATCCAGCCACTTGAAGGGAAAGTAGTGCTTAACGACGATCAGCAGAAGATCCTGAGAAGCTTCCTTGACCGGATGGATAGCATACCATGGAATCCAGAATCTATTCACAACGCTGTGTATGAGATTATATCCGCTAACGGGATCAAGCCTCAGGAAGGCTTCGGGGCATTCTACAGGGCCCTGATAGACAAGGAGAAGGGACCAAGGCTTGGCTATTTCCTCTCAAACCTTGACAGGGAATTCGTGAGGAAGAGGCTGTCAATCGTTACGGGATAGTATCTACCCGCGGCTTGCAGGGTCCAGCCTTGTAATAATGAATCGATAACCGGTAATAAACTTAAGTTTCATTTTGATACTATTGTATCAAAAATCAATGCGTGTTTTTCTCCTC
>JAJYRT010000139.1:1913-4673 GCA_021793945.1 Thermoplasmata archaeon | reverse complement strand
GAGGTCTATGTATTTATTTATTTTTCATATCTGAGATGAGGGACGCTGTTCACACCTTTCATTTCATCACTGGAAGGACAGGGAAGAATCCATGAGGGGCATCATGGAAAGGCTGAATACGGGAGCGTGTTTCGTTATCTATGAAATAACTGAGGATGGAAGCTTCAACAGGAAATTCGTCAAATCCCATGGGGACAGACATATCAATACACTTCAACGACCTGCTGAATAACGTTGTTTATGTCTACAACGGCGCGACAGGCATACTGGATGCAAAACTCAACTGCTGGGTTCGTCAATCGGACCCCCGGGCATGATTTCAGGAAGCGTAACCTATAATCCATGGCTGTGTGTACCGGTAATGGGCCAGCGAGGCATAAGAGTGGGACTCTTTCTGATTCAACCCGTCCCTGCCCCACCATTTATATAATATTCATTCTGTAAAATTCATTTATTTTTATTGAGTTTCCAATGAGTTTTCTTTTTACCTTGGCGCTGACCTAAAAGCTGCACCTCGTTTGAGTGGGATACTTCCACTCTCTTCATCTTCAGACCTGAAAACCTAAAATACCATGTAAACCATATGTTTGCCAATGGAAGATACGGAAAGGGAAAACAGCGCATTGCCTGTTGATGAATACATTTCACATCATAGAGGCATGTATGAATCTCTGCACCGCAAATCCCTTGACAATCCAGAAGAGTTCTGGAATGAGCACGGAAACATAGTAGACTGGTACAGCAAGTGGGACAGGGTGCTGGATGACTCCAATGCGCCGTTTTACAGGTGGTTTCTCAATGGAAAGATAAATGTTTCATTCAATGCCCTTGATCGCCATGTCAGGAGCCATAGGAGAAACAAGGCTGCGTATATCTGGGTTGGAGAGTCCGGATCTGAAAAAATAGTCACTTATCATGGCCTCCTGAAAAGGGTCAATGCATTCGCAAAGGCGCTGCTTGATGCAGGCCTGAAAAAGGGAGACCGGATTGCGATCTACCTTCCCATGATAATAGAGGCTCCGGTAGCAATGCTTGCCGCGGCCCGTATAGGTGTTCCTTTCACCCTCGTGTTCTCGGGTTTCGGTGCTAGTTCTCTTGCTGAAAGGATCAGGGACTGCGGAGCAAAGGTCATTGTAACAGCTGACGGAGGAAACAGGGCAGGGAAGGTAATAGACCTGAAGAAAATAGTTGACGAGGCAGTTGAGCAGACCTCCACCGTAACAGAGATTATCGTGGTAAGAAACACTGGAAATCCTGTTGACATGGTGGAAGGAAGAGACTTCTGGTATGACGAAGTTACCAAGGAGCAGAACGCCTATGTGGAACCTGAGCGGATGGATTCCAACGATCCCCTTTACATATTATACACTTCAGGCACCACCGGCAAGCCGAAGGGAGTGGTACATGGCAATGGAGGATACAGCGTTTGGATTGCAAATACTCTGAAATGGGCCTTCAACCCTCAGGAGGATGACAGGTGGTGGTGTGCAGCCGACATCGGGTGGGTAACGGGACACAGCTACATAGTGTTTGCTCCGTTGATTCTGGGGCTGACCTCTATAATGTATGAGGGAGCGATTACCTATCCTGAGCCTGACAGGATGTGGGACATAATAGAGAAATATGGCGTCAACCTGCTTTATACATCGCCCACAGCAATAAGGCTCCTGATGCGATACGGAGATGCGTATCCCGCGAAGCATGATCTCAGCAGCCTTCGCGTTCTCGGGACGGTCGGCGAACCCATAAACCCCGCAGCATGGCACTGGTATTTCAAGGCCATCGGAAAGTCAAAATGCCCCATTGTGGATACTTACTGGCAAACAGAAACTGGAGGCTTTATCATCTCCCCGGCCATTGAACTTGGCCTTGGGTCACTTAAACCTGGTTCTGCAACTTTTCCACTTCCCGGCATAGATCCCGTGATACTGGATGAACAGGGCAACGAGACTCCCAGTAACCAGAAGGGTTTCATCGCGATCCGGAAGCCATGGCCCGGCATGATGATATCACTCAACAACGACCCGGAAAGGTACAAGAGTGTCTACTTTTCAAAATATCCCGGAAAGTACTTCAACGGCGATTATGCAATGAAGGATTCTGACGGATATTACTGGCTTCTGGGAAGGGCTGACGAGGTCATGAAAGTATCCGGGCACAGGATCGGTACAATTGAAATTGAGGATGCCCTGGTTTCTTTTCCTGAGATAGCTGAAGCTGCTGTTTTCAGCAAGCCCGATGAAGTTAAGGGGGAAGCAATTGTTGCATTTGTAATTCCAAAACATGGTGTTGCGCACGGTCGGGAACTCACGGAGAAACTTAAGAAGGGCATAAGGGAAACCATGGGACCCATCCTGATCCCGGATGAAATCCACTATGTTCACACAGTTCCAAAGACAAGGAGTGGAAAGATAATGAGAAGGGTTCTGAAGGCTGTCTACACTGATCAGCTTCCCGGGGACATCAGCACTCTTGAAAATGAGGCTTCCGTGAATGAAATAAGGGAAGCGATAGAGACCCTGAGAAAGGAAGTTGGAAGATGATCTGTTGGATACCAGCCTTCCATCAGTTAGGTGCTAAGAGAAGCTCATTAATGAACGATCTTTGCCGCATATAAAAACAGTTAGTGGTGGGCTGCTGGAACCGGGACATCATTAATAACCGTCTATTCAGTAACATGCGAAGGCTATAATGTCCGGGTGCGTCAAGGGAGAATGCTATGGTGAAGGACAGACAAAGGTGTGGATGGATTCCAGAAAA
>JAJYRT010000139.1:0-1813 GCA_021793945.1 Thermoplasmata archaeon | reverse complement strand
GCTGCTGGAACCGGGACATCATTAATAACCGTCTATTCAGTAACATGCGAAGGCTATAATGTCCGGGTGCGTCAAGGGAGAATGCTATGGTGAAGGACAGACAAAGGTGTGGATGGATTCCAGAAAACGATACCCAGTATTTGCAATATCATGACGTGGAATGGGGCGTTCCATTGCATGATGATTTGAAGCTTTTTGAGATGCTTATTCTCGAGGGGCAGCAAGCTGGTCTCTCATGGAGGACGATACTTTACAAGAGACAGAACTTCAGGAAGGCGTTTGACTGCTTCAATCCTGAAAGAATAGCAGGATACGATGAATCCAGGATAGAATCTCTCATGAGCGATCCTACCATAATTCGCAACAGGTTAAAGATCAATTCAATTATACAGAATGCAAAGTCGTTTCTTGCAGTGAAAAGGGAGTTCGGAACCTTCAACTCGTATATCTGGAAATTTGTTGGAGACAAGCCTATCTTGAACAGATGGGAAAACCGTGATGAAGTACCGACCAGTACCCGGATTTCTGATGAAATGAGCAGGGACCTGTATGAACGTGGTTTCAAATTTACGGGATCAACAATATGCTATTCATTTATGCAGGCGGTTGGGATGGTCAATGACCATGTGACAAGCTGCTTCAGGTTTGAAGAAATTTCTCGGCTATATGATCATTGAAACGACCTTAATGGAGTGAACTTTCATAATATGATTGTTGTTTCAAAAAATACTGTTCAAAATATTTAGTATAATATTTTTAACTTTTGTGGCATACATAGGTGGTCATTATGATAAAAAGTCTTGAAAAAATAAAGGCGTCTATCCCTCTTACAAAAACTGAACCGGAGCAAATGTGGCTTGAAGAATGGGGAAACCAGCTTTTTGTGAGGATAGAAAACAACAATGGTAAAGTTGGTTGGGGGGAAGTGCTCGCGGCAGCCGGGAATTCAAGGGATCCATACATTGCCTTGCTAGACTTGTTGACTGATTACGTGATTTCAGCTGATGAAAACAACATAAGGGAGGTATGGAACAGCATGAGAAAGCTGACATTTTCCGGCGGATATGGCATCACCACTGGCTCTATTTCCGGAATAGACATAGCCCTGTGGGACCTGCTTTCAAAGGAGTCTGGTTCATCCATTTCCAGGCTATTGGGAAAGCGAAGGTCTTCTGTTGACAGATATGCTTCACTTTCACGCTATTCCGATCCAACAAAGGCGGCGCTTGCGGTGAAGAACCTGCTTTCAGCCGGTTACAGATCAATAAAACTGCATCAGTCGTGGTTCGACACACTTGAAACTGTGAAAGTCATCAGGGAAGATTCGGGATATGACTTTGACCTGATGGTTGACATGAACTGTTCAATGGATTTTGAAACTGCAAGGGATTTCATGATAAAGTCCTCCAGGTACGAATTGAAATGGGTTGAGGAACCGATTTGGCCCCCCGATGATTTCGACTCACTCAGGAAGCTTAACTCCATCGCTCCGGTGGCAGCCGGAGAGAACTTTTTCAGTATTTTCGACTTCAAGCGGCTGCTGGAAGGTGATTGCCTGAGTTATTATCAGCCGGATGTCGCAAAGATTGGAGGCATCACACCTTTCATTGAGATAATGGGATTATTGAAGGCATACAATTCTACACTGGCATTTCATAACCGCCCACACAACGGCTGGATCAGCATAATAGCGAGCGCTAACCTCGCATGTTCATATGATGGCAAAACTTTGGTTGAAACTCCTCCGAACGAGATACCGGGAATTTTCTCTTTCCACGGGAAGATAGACAAGAATTCCATTGCACCAGATGGA
>JAJYRT010000138.1 GCA_021793945.1 Thermoplasmata archaeon | reverse complement strand
CACAACACTCCGTTAGCAACATTCGGAAGGAAAAATATGGAATTAGTAAACTCACATCATTCGGGAGATAGCATCATTTTGTCGTGGTCACAACCTGTCCTGTAACTTCCACGAACCTTCTGGTAAACATGTTGCTGAGCATAACGTAAAATACCGCAACCACCATCGTGCCAAGACCGATGTAAAGCCAGTAGTTAGCGACGGCGTTCTGCAATATGAACAGCAGGTAAAGGCCGACGACGGCTCCAGCAAAACCTCCAAGGCTCGTGTAAAGGTTGTAGACGCCGATATACGACCCTCTCATGTTCTCCGGCGCCATGGTTGTTATTATGCTCTGCGTGGTTGGCGAAAGAAGATCCTCACCGAAGGTGGAAATGGTCATGAATACCACAAGAATAAGGAAGACCGGTGAAGACGTAAGGATGAAGAAGGAGATGGCATAGAAGATTGTTCCGATCCCCCTCCACATCATGGGATTGCCAAATCTTGTCATTAGCCTGAGAAAAGGGAATTGCAGGATAACCACTAGGGCTCCATTGAGTGCCCAGACATACCCCAGGTATGCGTAGGGGAGGTTCTCTATGACTATTGTGTAGACGGTGAAGGAGGAACCTCTCTGCCTCATGAACACGCCAAGAACTATGCCGATTATTATGAAGAAAATGAAGAACCTGTCCTGCCTGTAAGCCCTGCCGAGATCCCCCTTTTCCAGTGCTTTATGATCCCCGGGCACGTAGGTCTCCCTGAAGAGGGCAAAGAGCATGAGTATCTCGACAACCGTTACTGCAGCTGAAACCAGGAATATATACTGCAGGCCAAAGTATGCAAGATATGCCCCAATAAGCGGGCCAATGGCTATGCCAAGATTTGCCATGATCCTCATTACGGTGTATCCCGAAAGCCGCTCGCTTACCGAGGTTACATCTGCAACCGCCGCCTGGACTGCAGGATACTGGATTGAGTTTATTACTATGGTGCCATACCACGATGCGAGAAGCAGGAAAAAATAATTCGGTACTGCAATGGTGTAGAAAATCAGGAGGTAGAAAAACACTGCTGGTATCTGGGAATAGACTAGTATGGTTCTTCTTCCAACCCTGTCAGTGAGTATGCCTGAATAATACTGGACTAATGCCATCAGCAGGGTGGCGAATCCCAGGAAAAGACCAGTATATATGAAATCGATATGGTAAACAGATATGAATACGAGAGGCACAAATATGAATGATGATCCTCTTCCAAAGGCTCTTATGAACCTTGTTGCGCTAAGGATCCAAACCCTGCCGTCCAGACCATGTACTTTGTAGGCATACGGTGATTCTGTCGTTCTTTGTGGTATGAGTAATTAATACTTAACTAAATCTTTCAGGTCTATACAACATGTCCAGCCTTACGGCAATATTTTTGCATTTGGAAAGAATAAATCGTAGACTTGGATACAATTCCATTAATCAGCAAGTTCAGGTATGGCAGCCTTGCTATTTCTTCCATGTTCAGTGCCGACAAGATTAAGAAAGAGACCGAAATTGAACCCGTCGGTCTAAAGTAATCAGGAATGAAATTGATCTGCGCAACAGATTGCGCTATCCTTTTCCTTGACATTCAGTAAAACCCATAGTTTGCGTCGTGGGTCTTCAAAGAGTCGGAAAGAGTTCCGTCTTGCGCGACATTGTCCCCTAACAACTTCTGGCGGAGTTGGTTTGCTGCCGGTACCCTCTATGTTCTATCAAATGAAACATGATGGAGAGCAGTTGATGAAAAGAATGCTGAAGCCGGTGCCGCAGTGAAACCATGAACTTACGGAACTTGTTCTGACCATACCACCCATTCAGGACTGTTGTGTCACAATCCTCCATCCCATAGATGATACGACAATTCTTATTCTGAATTTGTAACCGACAACAATGACCTTCCCGGATTGATTCAAGGTTACACGCGCTGAAATCAACGGACTCGCAGAATTCTGCATTATTCCCTTCCATGATTGTATTCTTCGCACAAATTGCATCCACACTGCGAAGATTTATACAAAACTTCGTGTTATTGATGCAATGGACTTAAAAAATACTCTGAGAGATCAGCGCAATGAATTCCAATATATTATACGCAAGAATAATTATATCGACCGCGAATTTGGAACAACCTATGGCAGTTATCGTGGAAGTAACCTGATCAAGACGATTATCGGGGTAAGACGGTCTGGGAAATCAACATTTACGGCAACGTTGCTTTCGGGTGAAAATATAGGATACGTTAACTTTGACGAGAAGATCCTGCTGGATATCGATCCAGACATTATATTATCAAGCCTTATCGAACTGAATGGCGATTTTCGCACCATTTTTCTCGATGAAATCCAGAACGTCAATAGGTGGGAGTTATTTGTCAATAAACTGCACAGGCGCGGTTATAACGTTTTCATTACAGGTTCCAATTCCAGATTGTTGAGCAAGGAACTGGCATCCCACCTGACTGGCCGACACGTTTCACTCGAGATTTTTCCATTCAGTTTCCGGGAATACCTTGTTGCCAGGAATGTCGCTACAAAGATTCAATCCACAAAGGATGAGAATTTGATCAAGCACCACCTGGATGATTACATCGACAATGGTGGGTTTCCCGATGTTGTGAACGGGGAGAAACCCAGATCGTACCTCAAGAATCTTTACGACGATATTGTTGAAAAAGACATTATTTCACGATTCAGCATATCTTATAAAAGTACTTTCCGGGAAATAGCTATGACAATGCTTGGCAATACCGCAAAATACGTCACATACAATCGAATAAAGAATGATTTTGGTCTAAAAAGTGACCACACCTCGAAGAACTATTTGTCATATCTAGAGGAATCATACCTGGTTCTATCACTCAAGAAGTTTTCTTTCAAGCCAAAGGAGATAGAGAAGAGCGCAAGGAAGGTATATTGTGTTGATACTGGTCTGGTCAACCACGTGACTTCTAGTTTCAAAGAAAATCGAGGAGCACTAATGGAAAACACTGTCTTCATTGACCTGATAAGGAGGCGGAATTATTTCGCTGGAAATACAGAAATATACTATTTTAAAGATTACAATGACAATGAGGTTGATTTCATTGTAAAGGTAGGTATTGAAGTCAAGGAACTCATAAACGTGACGTATGCCGAAAGTCGAAGCGACCTGAACAAGCGGGAATTGAGATCAATCGTAAGTGCGTCTTCATTGCTAAAATGCAGAAAACTCACGCTGATCACATGGAGTTACGAAGAAACCTTCGCCTATGAGGGTGCAACAATTAACGCAATACCACTCTGGAAGTGGCTTTTAAATCCGTGATATTTCCACCAAGGTTCAAGGGCATCTGCCCGAAATGATCCAAAGCGACAGAGGTGAGGTCCTTTCACGGGTGAATCCATGGTCTTCCTGTCTCAGCGACGGAAGCCGCCCCGTGCGGGTGGAGATCCATTCTCCGAGGGCTCAAAATTTCATTCGTAGCTATGACAGCGATGAAAACCCAACGGCCTTAAAAGATCTATCGAATAAGCTTAGATATTGACTTTTTATATATGCTGAACTATTATCATGCCTGAAGGGTGTTGTCAGAAAGAAGCAAAGATTGGTTCAACCAGGCTAAAAGAGACCTGGAAAATGCTAAATATGAACTTGAAGGAGGTTTTTATGAATTTTCCTGCTTCCTTTCACAGCAGGCTGCAGAGAAAGCATTGAGGTCACTTTACCAGAAAATTGGCGCCGAAGTTTTTGGGCATTCAGTAACTGGCCTTATTCAGCGCTTTCCTTTGGTAGAGAACTTTGACGAGAAATTATTGAACGAGGCTAAGGAACTGGACAAAGCTTACATTCCAACACGCTATCCGGATTCGATACGGGAAGGTTCTCCATTCATGATGTACAGCGCCGATGAAGCAAGGAGGTTGATGCTTTATGCCGGACACATTCTCGAAAGAAGTGAAAATATTTTATCCAAGATTTAAGAGAGAAGAACTTGTCGGAAGACTCAAACGGAGCTTCGTTGAGATTTCCAGAAGAATTGAAATAATGGACGCGTGGCTGTTTGGGTCATACGCCAAAGGGACGAACACGGCGTTCAGCGACATAGATATCTTTGTTGTCGTTGGTGATAACTATGGGATGAATGCCTATTCGATCTGCTGGGATTTAATTGGAATTCCGGAAATCGAACTGCATATCTATACAAAGGAAGAGGCAGATGTTATGATGAGAACAGGTAATCCCTTCCTGAAGGAAGTAAAAAATGATGGCATAGCCCTATTGGAATTCCATGATAATGAAGCGGGGAAGCGGTATGGTGATCCACGCTTTCCCTGATTCATACGGATCAGCTCATCCTCCCACTGTTCAACGAAATCAAGATCGAAGATGAATTTACCCCTGATAACAAGCTCCTCGTTGTATCCCTTCCAGTTCCTCTTATCCTTGTAGGGTTTCCCCATCTCGACATTTCAATCATCCTTGATATACGGTGGTATGCCAGCGTTGTATGCAGGCAAAGCATATAAGGGGTCTTTCGTTGCTCATCGGTGGATACGGCAGTTCTTGTGAGGATACATGTATCCTGCACAGCGGGAAAGATGAAGAGGAATAGCAGGGTAAACACACTCTTCAGGAAGCTGTATGGATATAACACCTTCTCCAACTACAGCAGGTACAACAGACA
>JAJYRT010000137.1 GCA_021793945.1 Thermoplasmata archaeon | reverse complement strand
GCCAGAAGGTTGTCAGCAAGCATCCTCTCCATTGACGACCGGGCTTTCCTTCCCTTGAGGCCTATCTCAGAATACCTGACAATGAACACTTTCTCCAAATAAGGAAGCGATTAAAAAGGATTTAGTGGGGAAGGCAGACTGAATTTACTTTTCAGGATTAGGGGTGACATATGTTTATTTACTATTTCTGGGTGACATAATATCAAGGGGTGTGAATTCGACGAACGTGGTGAAGCACCTTACTCTTAAGGAAATCAACAAGCTTGTCTCTGAGTACCAGAAGAGCGTGAAGATGTACAGGAAGTTGATTTTTATCAGGATGCTATACAAGGGGCTGCCTGTATCAAAGGCGTGCTCCAGGTTGGGCATAACTGAGGTCTGCGGCTATAAGTGGCTATGGGCATGGAACGAGAACGGCCCTTACAGCCTGAAGCCCGGGGACAGGAGCGGAAGAATACCCCGCGTCAATATAGACATGCTTGGCAATTTTATCGCAAAGGCTCCGGATTTGCTCAAGAGCGAGAAACTTCTCTCTGACTTCATTAATTCAAATTTTCATGTCAAGTATTCCAGGCGCCAGATCGCAAGAATTTCACATACCCTGAAAGTAAACCTCTCCACAAACCTCAATCATCACCAGAAGGGGGTTGACGATCATCGTAATTATGATTTAATGAATTAATGTCTGTTAGACTCAATCATATGACAATGGGAAACCTGAATATCCGGTGTCTCTATTTTAATGCAGTAGAATTGATAAATGGCTTTTTTCTCTTTTGATTTGTTTCACAGGTTTACAATACGCTTATGTTGCATTATGAATTTATTTTTTTTAGATCGGAATTTGCCCAAAGTGCAACGGGCATAGCCGGTCGATGAGGTGAATAACCAGTGAATAATAAGAATCGAGTGTTTTTTGCGTTGTTGATAACTGTGCTTTTTATGGCCTCTACCTTTGTCTTTGTGGACCAGGGCCAGGCTGCAGCTGCCCTGACGCATTCGGGATATGGGATATCTGCAGGTACGGAACCGCTGGTCAGTGTCCAGAATTCATCCCTGAATCAACTGGCATCGACCGCTGGTACATACACGCTGTTGGATGAACAGAACCACTTCGATCCATCCGCAATAGTGATTGTAACCATCAGCCTGAAAACCGCATCGGGATTCGGCAACTTAGTTAACTCCGTTTCAAACCCGGCTTCGACGCAGTACAGGCAGTATGTATCCACAGGGGAACTCGGTAACCAGTATGGGATCAGCACATCCGCCTATAACGGAATAGTCAGCTACTTTGAAGGATTCGGCATAACCGTGTATACCAGCAGCGCGAGAATTTCACTCACCCTGCAGGGTACAGTACAGGAGTATGAGGAGGCTTTCCACACACAGATAGGAGCATATGCGATTCAATACACAAGCAATGGCATATGGAACCCGTTGTTCGGAAATGAAAGCGGAACGCCGGGATCAGTCTCTGTTTCTCCTATAATATATGTTGACACAAGCGGATTGGATCTGCCTGCTTCCATAGCACAATATGTATCAGGTATCACAGGTCTTGACGGCATGCTTGCCCAACCCGACGTAATGCTTCCGTTCGGAATGAATCCATCGATGGTCACAGTTGGCCTGTCTTCCACTACGGCTGGAAATGCCCAGTTTCCAATCTATAACGGAAACAATGCATCCTACCCACTGGGCAACGCAAACAATCCGTATACTATAGACCAGATTCAGAACATATCTTATGCCAACTTCACATGGACGCTGAATAGCCTGACCCCAACTGACGCTGCCTTCAGCGACCCCTCAGGGAATTACCAGTTCATATATCCCAGCACAATGCACGTCCTCACGGGTGCCAGCAACCTCTGGAGCGGCCTTAGCACAATTGGAGGTGCACCTGACCTTGGCCAGGGCATAACAGTCGCTGTTATTGAGGTGGGTACCCTTCCACTATCATGGCTGCAGGGATTCTCGCAGGAGGTTTTCAACAACCCAAACCAGATCACTGATCGACTCAGCGTTGTTCCACTGCTTGGAGCAAACCTGCTTGATGGTGAGATTTACGGGTGGACCCTGGAAACTGCGCTTGACATAGAGTACATTGCTGCAATGGCACCCGATGCGCACATAGATCTGGTGGCTGTGCCGAACCCAGATTTCTCAGCCTTTGACTACGCCTACCAGTACATTGCGCAGAACCTTGTCAGCGGAAACAACGCTACGGATTCCATAACAATAACCAGCAATTCCTACGGAAGCGACGAGGCGTATACGGCATTCTTCGGATCCCCAACCTATATGCAGGTGGAGAACACGCTGCTGTCAGAACTAAACCTTGTTGGAGTAACGAATTTCTTTGCGACTGGAGACTATGGATCATATGCGGGGCTTTACGAATATGGAGCAACGAGCGCTGGTATCCCAGCCATAGCCAACGGATCTACCAGTGTCGGTGGTGGGCAACTGACCGCTGAAAGCGCAGGGCAGGCTTTCCCAAACACAGGCGTATGGGCATACGACCCTGAGTTCGCAATGATGATGCAGGTTGCGCCAGCTTCTGGCGTGCAGTCCTTCACATATTGGGCCTACGGAGAGGGCTTGGGAGGTACGTTTAAGGGAATAATTGGAGGAGGCTTCGGGCAATCCCTTATGACACAGCAGCCCTGGTGGCAGAACGCCCTTGACACCTATACATCCGGAGCAAGAATGGATCCTGTCGTAAGCGGAGCAGCGGCGTTCAACATGTCGGTATACACGGGTTTCTGGAACCTCTTCTATGGCGGAACTTCATTTGCAACACCTATAACGGCAGGGGAATGGGCCCTCATTGAGGAGCAGGCAAACATAATACTTGGCACTCCGGCCTTGGGTGACATAAACCCTGTCCTGTATGGAGCACATAATGCATACGAAGCTGGAATTTCGTCGTTCCACTACAATCCATACCTGCTGATGCAGAACATCGGATCAGGATTCAACTATGGCCCTACGAACAGTTTTGCCTGGTACTACTTCAATCTCAGCATTGCAGTCCCCTCGGACCCAATCGTGCCCTGGTGGATGTTCTCGCTTGAAAGCCCGGCTGGAAATGGCTGGAACTACCTGCAGGGACTTGGCATGATCCGGGCAGACGTAATAGATCAGGAACTGCTTGGGCTTGTTGATTCGGCTGGACATGCGCTGCTTAACGAGGAATTCACTGTTCTGATGGTTACTCCATCCGGCCTTGAACCCATTACGACACTCACAGGAGGGCAGACGTACACATTCCAGATCCTTCTTGCGAACGGCCAGGCAGGAGGACTTTACAAGGTATACGCGTACTCCGGCGGCCCGGATAACGGGGCATATGGAGGGGGGACTGTTTCCACATTGACAACAAGCAGCAACGGCATGTTCACTTACACGCCAGCTTACAACATGAACTCACCCACAATTGCTGGGTCTGAGTATGGCTACTTCAAGATACTTTCGCAGGGAAGCAGGCAGTGGTCATTCCAGCAGTTTGCTGTAAACTCTCAGCCTTCAACCGGTACACTGACACTCGGTGTCACCAATGCTCTGGGTATGCTTGAAACCGGAATTGCAGAGGTGCCAATGTTCATTGACACACAGACAGGATTTTACAACTATTTAGGAGCAACAGGGGAAGTATTCCTGAACGGGAACCCGGTGAGCAATGCAGTTGTACACCAGATTTCTGTGAACAACACCCAGTTCTCGCAGGAGTTCAGCGGATTGCCAGTGTCGAGCTATGCTCCCGGAGTTGAACTCGGCACCTTCCTGACAGATGGAAGGGGGATGTTCAACTTCTGGACAGATGCTGGCCTTGCAGAGCTGAATGCCTCCCTCTACACACAGGTAGACATCCTGTATGCCACTTACAACGGCCTTACAAGCAATGCGGTTACAGTTTTCGTTGAACCACAGACTGGAAGTTTCTATGCTAACGTAGCAATGGGGCCTGGAGGAACGCTGACTGGACAGGTGACCTTCAGCGACATGAAGTACGTGAATTACGTGAACGTATCCATCGGATCTGCTCCGGGACAGTACATTAATGAAACTTTTGCACCCTCATTTATGGATTCCACAACAGGGGTCGGGGTAAGCGGAGTCTTCAATGGCGTGATCCCGGTAACATTTACGACAAAGGGAATTTCCGGGCCTGTTGAACTGCATATGGTTGCAGGAGGCTACAATGACCTGAGCTTTAAGGAGAGTTTCTTCGGATTCACTTTCATAACCTACTCCATACAGAATCCGATAGTATGGTCCGACCCGATCAATGTTGGGCCAGCTACTCAGGGAAATAACCAGGGGACTTCACTGTCCCCTTACAGCGGGACAGCAGTGATAGCGGCAATAGCAGGTAGCCTGGGAGCAGTGGGGACAGCAGTAGCCTATGTATCAATTGTGAGAAGGAGGAGGTAATTACCCTCCTCCATTTTTTTATTCCTTAACAGACTTTTGTAAACTTCATTGTTAATCTTACGGGTCTATTGATTTCCAGAGACCTTGAGGTCTATCTTTTCTAAAACAATTTTTCCCTGAGTATGCCAACAATTATCGGTGTTTCGTTCACAATCCACTTTCTTGCGCGGGCTTCCCTGAGTTTCCTCGTTGCATGGGACCATGCTGCAAGAGATTCCGTCTCGTAAAGCACCACGAATTCCTGATCTCCGAGGCCGTAAGAATAGG
>JAJYRT010000136.1 GCA_021793945.1 Thermoplasmata archaeon | reverse complement strand
GTGATTACGAACCTGTCCATGTTAAGAGATCCTGTTTCCCTGTCCCCGACACCGACTATTATGTTTCTGAGAGACCTGTCGTTCATGTCGATGGTCCTGGGAAAGACTATTCTCTTCTGGTCGATGCCAAGTTTGTTTCCGTGGTGAATGTGGTTGTTTATCATTGCGGATAGGAGATTGTGTGCCGCAGTTACCGCGGGGAAGTCTCCGGTGAAGATGAGGTTGATCCTGTCACTGGGCTCAACCGTAGCCATGCCGCCTCCCGTGGCTCCGCCTTTTATGCCGAAACATGGGCCGAGGGAGGGTTCCCTTATTGCTATAACAACTTTTTTTCCAAGTCTCCTGAACGCCTGTCCAAGGCCGATTGTAGTGGTGGTTTTCCCCTCTCCGGCTGGAGTTGGATTTATCGCTGTAACGAGGATAAGCTTTCCATCCTTCGCGTTCCTTCCGGCAAGCGAAAGGGAAAGTTTTGCTATTGAACTTCCATAAGTTTCATAATCAGCCTCATCGAGGCCAAGATCCGCAGCTACTTCACTTATTGGCCTAAGGTGTGTATTTCCGTTCATGTGATCCACATTCGTGTATGCATCATTTCTAAATATTACTTTTCGATAATATATTCGATGTACTTTGCCCCGTGGTTAGAGCTTGCATTCAGAGTGATATTATGGGAATAAGGCATGCCTCCATGGAAGACTGGCCTGCCGTAAGCGAGATTTCCACAGCTTCCGGATATAATGATTATATCAACACCATCGGCCCTTCGTATATGAACGACGGTTTAGTCGTGGTATACGAGGAGGAGGGAAGAGTTCTCGGATTCGGCAAGATAAACTACCTTGAGGATGGGTCGGCGTGGCTGAGTGGGCTTAGGGTGCATCCGGAGGCATGGAGAAAGGGTGTCGGGATATCAATATCCCGGTATCTGATGCAGCTGGCAATCGAACACGGATTATATTACGCTAGGATGCTCATAGAGGACGGGAACACGAGATCGATTAACATGTCCCTGAAGATGGGCTTTTCACCTATAAAGTCATACAGCTTCTTTGAGGGCACACCGTCAACCTCTGGATTCAAGACTGTGGATTTCAAAGGGCAGATCATGGTCAATGAGGGTTGGAGCTTTGTGAAGATCAGCGACACATACCGGGGTAAGGGCGAATTCCGGGAATCATCAGAAAAAACCCTGGTATACGTATGGAATGGAAGCGAGAAAGTAGTTCAGGTTGTTAGTGGAGGCGGAGACCTCAAGGCAGAAAGCGATGGGATTACATGCGCACAGGAAACGGATGTCGGTTCCCTCAGGAAATATTTTGTGCCTCTGGGCGGGTTTGAGTCCGCGACAGTATACAGCAAAGCACTGCAGCCATGAACTCGGAAAAATATAAGAGGCTGAAAACCGCTATTGATTCATGGATTTTGGTATCATAGGGCTTGGAAACCATTCAACTAACAGGGTTATACCAGCTATAAGGGCAGCCGGGTTCAGCATAGGGTCGATCTACAGTTCCGATGCTGCAAAGGGAAAGGAAGTTGCAAGGGAGAACGGATCTGAATATTATTCAGATCTTAAGAGAATGCTTTCATCGCGGGTAGAAGCAGTGTACATTGGTTCTCCTAATTTTCTCCACTATCCTCAGGCTAAGCTTGCTCTTGAGGCTGGAAAGCATGTGCTCCTCGAGAAGCAGATGACGCTGACTGTCGAAGAGGCGGCTGATCTCGTTTCATTGAGCAGGAAGAATGGACTTAAGCTGGCAGTGGGTTTTCACATGAGATTCCACCCGGCAGTAGAGAGGATCAGGGATTCTGTACAGGCAGGTGATATAGGAAAGCCGGTCGCTGCCTTTGGAATGTGGGGAGGGCCGCCATCCTCATCCCACGCTTCGGAAAAGCAGAAGTGGTGGACAGAGGATGAAAAAGTTGGAGGCGGATCGATAATGGGTACGGGTGTGCATGTCATTGACAGTCTCATGTACGCGCTTGGAAGGAAACCGGAAGCTGTAAGTTCTGTAAAGTTCCCCCGTGGCAAGGTGATTGAGGAGACCCAGCAGGTTAGCCTTGTCTATCCGGACATGATTGCCACCGCAATTTCCTCACGGTCCACGTCGGCTCCGGACAATAGCCTCTATATATTCGGGACCCAGGGAACAGTCGTGGGACGGGGCATATTTGGCGTAACCATAAAGGGGTCTCTGGAGAGAAACGGGAAGATTGTTGATTCCTACAATGGGGGATCCCCCTATGAGGGAGAGATCAGATCGTTCGCTTCCCTTGCAAGGGGCGAAAAAAACAACATAGCATTGGGTGAAGACGGCGAGGCGGTGGTCCGCATAGTGAATGCTGCAAATGAGTCGGCAGCTACCGGACGTGCGGTTTCACTTTAAGCACATAGCATGGAAAACAATCCACCTTGACCAGCATAATTAATATTCGAACAGCATATGACGAATAAGATGAAGATAAGGCTCAGGATTGTAGCTTCCTCTTACAGGCAGAGAGATGTCACCGTTGAGCTGTTCGGCAGGACAGATGATGGCAGATCAGTTACTGCACTTTATTTTGGCTTCAAACCGTATTTTGATATAGTTGCTCCCTCGGAAACGTTCATGGAGAGTTTCAGGAAGAATCCAGAGTATGTCAGCGAGAAGGACTTGAAGCTATGGCTTTACGGCCAGGAAAGGCCCGTCAGAAGGGTGTTTGTAAAGTCCCCGTGGAAAGTTCCTGAACTCCGTGCGCTCTGCAATACCGAGACACTTTCCTCTGACATTCCCTTTCATCATCGCTTCATATATGATCTTGACCTCGGAGCCTGCGTGGAGATTGAAGGTGAAGAGTTGGCTGACGAGAAACGAAGGTATTCCACTGACCTGGTAATCAAAATAGACAGGATTCGTGACACAGCTCCTTTCAACCCTGATCTGAAAATCCTCAGTTTTGACATTGAGAACTCCATCCAGTCGGGGGAGATTTACGTGATAGGGTATGCCATTTCCATGGGTAACAGGATCAGTAAAGGAGAAGTTTCAGGTAAGGAGAAAGAACTTCTCCAGAATTTCGTTAAACTTGTGTGTGCTGAAGACCCCGACGTTTTGACCGGATACAACATTGACGGATACGATCTGCCCATGATCCAGGAGAGGATGGCCAGGAATGGCGTTGAATTCAACATCGGCAGGGATTTCAGGAGACCGAACAGGGTAAACAACCAGTACTGGAGGCTACATGGCAGGGTGATAAGCGATACATGGTGGAATGTGAAAAAGATTCTTCACCCGAAACATGAAACCCTAAACTACGTAGCTATGGAGCTTCTGGGCGAGGGGAAGGACAATATTAACCGGCTGAAGATAGAGGAGGAATGGTCCAACCGGCGCCAGGAAGTTATTGATTACTGCATAAAGGATGCTTTCCTCACGCTTGAGATATTCAGGAAGATGAGGGTGATTGACAGGAATCTATTCATGTCCACTGTCACAAAACTTCCCCTTGACGACGTAACAAATGGCGGAACAAGCAATTATGTTGATTCCATACTTATAAGGCGGGCAGACCGCGAGAATATCGGAGTTCCGATGACATCACACGATATCAAGGAAAACCCCATAGAGGGAGGGTATGTTCATTCAATCGGGGCCGGATTGTATGACAACGTGGTCGTCCTGGATTTCAAGAGCATGTACCCATCCATGATAATGAAATACAACATCTGTTTCACAACCTTTGACCCAAAAGGCACAATTGTTGCTCCAACGGGAGCAAGGTTCCTCGATCCTTCTGTCAGGCCTGGCCTGGTTCCGAGGATACTTAAAAACCTCATGGAGGAAAGAGACAAGGTAAAAAAAGATATGAAGAGGGCAACGACTGTTGAGGAGAAGAATTACCTGGACGGCATACAGGGGGCACTGAAGATACTCATGAACACCTTTTACGGAGTGCTTGCCTCATCGTTCTACAGGTTCACTAATCTTGAAATAGGAGGCGCCATAACCGCATACGCCCGTGATACCATCACTGGCCTGATCAACCTGCTCAAGTCCGAGGGAAAGAGGGTAATATACGGGGATACAGACAGTATATTCATAGAGTCGGGAGCCGCCACGCATGAAGAGGCGATCAAGATTGGGGAAGACCTGAGCAGGAGGCTTTCAGACAAGGAGGGGATCATTGTTGAGTTTGAGAAAGTTATGGATCCATTCTTCTCTCATGGCGCGAAGAAAAGGTATGCAGGGAAGATTGTTTTTCCCGTTGAGCAGGCGGGCACAGTTCTTGTCAGGGGATACGAAGTCAGGAGGACCGATTCATTCGATCTGCAGAGCGAGGCTCTTTCGAAGGTATTTGATTATGTCCTGAGCAAGAACGTGGATGGGGCGAGGGAATATGCAAACAACCTCGTGAAGATGGTGAGTTCCGGTGATCCGGGTATTCCCATGGAGAAGCTTGTTATATCCAGATCAGTGAGAAAATTCGGGGAGTACAAGGAGAACATGAACCTGGCCAACGTCAGGGTAGCGAAAAAACTCATGGACAGGGGCGAGACATTTATACCTGGGATGAAGGTCTCATGGATCGTTATCAACAGCAGGAGATCACCACAGGAGGTTGAACCGTTCATAGATGGCACGAAATTCGATGGAGTCCCGGACTGGAATTACTATGCAAGCAGGGTGAGAGAAACGCTGAACCGTGTCCTTGAGAGCCTGGGCGATGAGATCA
>JAJYRT010000135.1 GCA_021793945.1 Thermoplasmata archaeon | reverse complement strand
ATTCCCATATGTATTAGTATTTGTGTTAATACTTTTTACATGTTTCCACTGGAAGTGCTGAAAATAAGGGATTTCAAAGAAATCGGTTAGAGTAAGCTAAGAAATTGGAAAGTGCACAAGAATGGCCCATAACATGGGTTCAGCTAAATAAAAAATATGTGTTAGGCCGGAAGTGTTTAGGTACCAAAAAAATAGATGTTGAAAGGTTCTTCTCAAATTAGCTGGAGGCCTTTGCCCAACTCCACGTAAGTAACCAAAAAGGACCTATCCTTTAACGAATTTATTAAAGCTGAGTTCTTTTTATTATTCACCTTGAAAAGCTTCTCATTCGATGCGCCAAATTGAACAATCACGTATTCCAGGATATAATCCATGTAAATGCGATATACCAAATACAGGAAAGAAACGCCCCAAGGAAAATAAACGAAGAACATGTAGTCAAATAACATGGTGTATACAGGACTAACTAATATCACTGCCATGATTGCGATATAAATTATCGCAGTGAATAAAATCCTAGAGCTACCTTTGTGCTTGTTTGCTCGATTATAGAAAGTCATTTTCACTTCACTGGTTTGGAATTCGACTCCCTTAAAGAAAATAGAATCTGGTGTGATTTCCAATCGCTCATTTTCAGATACACGCGCTGTTTTCAACTTCCTACACTCCTTTCAAAGGACACCTATCGCAGCAACGTAGATACTGAGATATGTGATTACGGAGGCCACGAGTCCCTATGCACCTACGATTGCAGCCACTTCTGTGTCTCCGTCTCGACCCCTATTCCATTAATCAACATCCGTAAAATTGTATAAATATTTATCTTAGCCAGGCGCTTTTTAGCGTGTTATTGCTTATTTACGGATTTCCCTGCCAGTTCTTAGTTTGAAGTTTTCAGGAAAATTTCTCAAAGCGCCATCAAGGCCGTCAATGATCCTTTTGCCGTCATACGTCAGCTTTTCCACAAGCTTTTCCGGGCTCAGTGTATAGTATATATTTCGGAACCCACCTTTCTCAGTCGCCCTTGTATCCTTGAAGCATAGCCCTGCACTAACGAGCTTCTCAAGTATCCTGTGGATGGTGCTCTTATCACGGTTGGCTGCAGCAGACAGTGTTTCCAATGTTATTTCACCCATGCCATAGAGTGAGAAAAATATGTCAATTTCGGTTGAGTTAAGGGCATAGAGGCAACTGATCAGATCTGAGCAGCTTGCGCTTCCTCTCACTATCTTACCAAGTGGCGAAACACTCACGCTGTAGTAACACGTAAACGGATTAAACACTTTGCATGGTCTATGCAATACCGTAAAATATAAAATTGAAAAGAATATCACCACTTGTTTGCGATACTGAAGATAACGATGAAAGTTAAGGCGATGCAAAATGAACAGTGATGATGAGATAGAAAAGATTAGGATGAAACAGATGGAGGATATAATGAAATCAATTAAGGGAGAAAAGCCGGGCAATCAAGCAGGTCTTGGTGGAGTGCCCATAGAACTCAGCGACAGGAATTTTTCCAGCGAGCTCGTGAAGCACAACATGATGGTTGTGGATTTCTGGGCGCCATGGTGCGGTCCATGCCAGATGGTTCATCCGATCATTGAGGAGCTGGCACGGGAATATGCAGGAAAGGTCACATTCGGCCGGCTCAACGTCGATGACAACCAGTCAACCTCCGCAATGTTCAGGGTTAGAAGCATACCCACAATTCTCATATTCAGGAACGGTAAGGTAGCAGATGGGGTTATCGGGGCAGTTCCAAAGAAGATGCTTGAGTCAAAGATAATTTCGGTTATGAAAGCGCAGTAGGGAGGAAAATGTCAAACGGGGAGAAAGGCACCTACGACGTCGTAATTGTAGGTGGAGCATCAGCAGGCCTTACGGCTTCGCTGTACTGCAGCAGGCAGCAGCTGAAGACAGTGGTATTAACAAAGGATATCGGCGGGCAGGCGCTCCTGACAAATGAAATACAAAACTATCCCGGATTCGATGAAATCAAGGGTTTTGAGTTGATGACAAAATTCCAGAAGCAGTCAGTGAGCTACGGCACTGAATTCGAGTATGATGAGGTCACAAGGATAGTGAAAGAAAGCAGCAGTTTTTCACTGGAAACAGGTTCAGGGACATATAAAGCAGAATCAATAATCCTAGCCTTCGGAAAGACACCGAGAGAACTGGGGGTACCTGGAGAAAAGGAGTTGTCCGGACGCGGGGTATCATACTGTGCAGTCTGTGACGGTCCACTGTATAAGGGGAAGAGGATAGCAGTCATAGGGACGGGCCCACAGCTCATCGAAGCAGCGATTTACCTGGTTGACATCGCATCCGAACTCTTTATTATGAGGACTTCCTCAAGATCAACGGGCGATATTGAATCAATAAGGTCCCTGCAGGAAAGGAAGAACGTGAAATTTATCGACTCAGTTAAGGTAGATGGCTTTGCCGAAACCGAAGCTGGAATCTCGATTCGTACCGGTAGGATCGCCGATACCGGGGAGTTTAACAGCCTTCTTGTTGACGGAGTGTTCATCGAGAATGGTTACATATCGAAGGCAGGTTTCCTGAAAGGGCTGGTGGACCTGAACAGGAGCAATGAGATCATCATTGACGATCTCTGCCATACGTCTCAGGATGGGATATTCGCCTGCGGAGACGTAACAAACATGCCATACAAACAGGTTGTTATCTCTGCCGGCCAGGGTGCAGTAGCTGCACTGTCAGCATACAATTACATCCAGAAAAAGAGGGGCCTGGTCCCTGTCAGGACAGACTGGAAAGGAATAAAAAAAAGGTGAGAACCAACACAATGATCATTGGCCAGGGAATCAGATCTAGGAGATACCCGAGTTCCGTAAATGCTTCGCAGGATGGAAATTTCAGGGCGTAATTTCTTTCATCAGATTTCCTGGCACTGGAACAATGGCCGGTGAGTGTATTTCATTTTACCGCTTCAATTATTTTAGCGAGCATGCCGTCCACGTCCCTTCCCAGGCTTGAAAGGTTTTTGTAACCTGAAAAAAGTTCAGCAGCATTCTGCGTCACTACATGCGTTTTACCGGAATCCTCATAAACATAGACCCGGACAGGTGGAACAATGCCTGCCCGAATGTCCGCATCAAAAACTTCCTTTGCAAGCTTTGGGTGGAATACCTCAAATATGACATTTCCGCTCACAGTCAGTCCCGCTTTCTTCAGGTTCTCCTGCGCATTAATCCGGGATATTGTTTTTAGGCCAGAACGCTCTATTGCTGTTTGCAACAGATCAACAGTTTCCTGGAAACCATATTTCGATGTTATTTCTGTCATATATGTTGGTTAAAATATTCCCCAATTATACTTAATCATTCTGATAAAACCCAGGCGCTTTCATTCTATCCTGTTAATCAATCTATCTATCGGTGCAAAATTTGCACACACATCAGTGTTCTTATACCCCTGCAAATTGATGTCCAGATAGAGATGCCGCAAGAGAGAAAGGAGTCCGATAAACTGCAGGAAATCCAGAACCTGATGAAGTACCTTGGAAATGAAGTTCCTGAGAACATGAATGCTTTTGGAGGCTTCATTCAGAGTGTCCAGAAAGACGGAAAACTGTCATTGAAGGTCAAAGAACTGATTTCCATAGCACTGTCCGTGAGCTCGCAATGTGAATGGTGCATCCCGTATCATACGCGTATGGCCCTGCAAAATGGGGCGACAGAGGATGAGATTCTTGAGGCAGGAATGGTGGCTGTCCTTATGTCCGGATCACCGGCCCTGATGCACATGATACTATTGAAAAAGGCGCTTGAGGAATTCAAGTCGAAGTAAGTCGATCAGGATATCGAGTCCAGGATTGAAATCACTTCATCCTCGTATTTTTTCACCCTGCTTTCCTCATGGAGGTAGTCCTTTGCCATTTCCGACACCCTCAGCAGACTGACGTGCGATCCCCTGTCTGTTGCAAATACGGACATTTTGCATGGTATAAAGAGCCCCATTCTTTCGTCCTGGGCCATGATTTCCTTTGCTGCCAGTGGCTTGCAGACGTTGAGGATGTAGTACTTCTTGAATTCATCCTTAAAATTAGACTCAAGAATCTGCTTCATGTCGACATATGAGAGGATTATGTAGCCACCTGCTTTCAGTGCCCTTGATATTTTTCCGTACGTCTCATCAGTGTCCGCATTGTAATCCTTTTCATAGCTGAACATGATTGAACATTCCCTTATCATTAATCAATTTTCATTAGCGCGAACGTGGAATTGCTCATCTTCTTCTATGCATGAATTCCCCAATCCTGCGGGAACCTTCTATAATGTTCTCGTCGCTTGTGGCGTAGGAAATTCTGAAATGCCCTTCTCCCTGCTCTCCGAACGCCGACCCTGGAGTTACTATCACCTGCACGTCTTCGAGCAGCTTCATAGACATATCATTGGAGGTCATCTCCAAGTCGTACTCCGGAAACAGGTAAAAAGCACCCTCCGGTTTAACAAAACTCAGCCCATCCATGCCTGACAGGCTTTTCATTAACAGGTCCCTTCTCTTCATGAAGGCATCCCTGAAGCGTCTGGGGGTTTCCCTGTCATCAAGCGCCGCTATTGCAGCATATTGCGAGACTGAGGTTGCGCAGGTCATGGTCTGCTGCTGAATTATATCGGATGCTCTTATGATTTCGGGGTTTGCCAGCATGTAACCGATTCTCCAGCCGGTCATTGCATAACTCTTCGAGAATCCGCTGAG
>JAJYRT010000009.1 GCA_021793945.1 Thermoplasmata archaeon | reverse complement strand
GAAACTCTCCTGAACTCAGTGTAGGGCGCCTTCCTCAGTCGCATGTGATGGGATGCCTGCATTATATTTCATGATTTCGGTTCTGCAGTATGAATCAGGGAGAAATCAACTAAATCTTGACAATGTCCTCTTTTGCGACCAAATAGTTCAGATTGTGAAATGCTGACCAAATTATTGCGACGGTACGAAGATTATTTCACCTTATTAGTATTGCTAAGTTGTGAACATTGGAATTGTTGGTTACCAGGGAGATGTTTCCGAGCATGTGGAACTGCTTGAGAAATTGGATCGGCAATATAAGAGGGAAATAAACGTAGTTCTTGTCAAGAGTGTAAAGTCTCTTTCAACGGTGTCTGGCCTTATTATTCCCGGTGGAGAAAGCACAACAATGTACAGATTAATCAAGGAATTTGGTCTGTTTGATGCGATCAGGCAGAGGGGATTGGAAGGCATGCCAATAATGGGAACATGCGCTGGGCTTATAATCATATCAAATGATGATCCAAATGAAAGAGTAAGATCCCTCGGGCTTCTCAACGTACAGGTGAGGAGAAATGCCTATGGAAGACAGGCTGAATCTTTCTTTGAGGAGATAGATATAGATGGTATTGGAAAATTCAACGCTGTTTTCATAAGGGCACCTCAGATTGAGAAATGGAACAATGTTACGGTACTGGCAAAATATGATGGGATGCCTGTCATGGTAAAGGATGGAAATATAATAGGACTGACTTTTCATCCAGAGCTTACGGAAGATCCCAGGATTCATGAAATGTTTCTTGATAATATACGGAGGGGGAGGGATGTTTCCACTGGAGATATTGATTGGCCATTGTATGACTATGTTTGATTTATTAGTATATAATATTTAATAAGAATTTATATATTATATATTTTAACTGTTTAGATTTGCTCAAGGCATGGCATTATTTAGTGTTCCAGTGGAAATGGTCCCCCCTCTGGGTAAATATAATTAATATATCCCAATGACAGGCTATGTGCCCGGTTGGAGATAGTGCAAGCATAGGGGAAGGAGACGATGAACTTGGATCCCTTAATTACATTGATAAAGGAAAGATCAAGAAGGCCGGAACCCTCCTCAAGGAGGGAAAGGTTTACAGGCTATCTCATGTGATGTCAGATGAAATGCCGTACAGGATGAGTCATGGACCATTTTTCTATACAACAACATTCAGGCCTGTTGATTATCATGAACCATTCCGCCCAGCTTCCGGAAATGAATTTGGAGCAAACATTGGACGGCTTGAAATGTCAGATCATTCGGGGACGCATCTAGACTCACTCAATCATATTTCAAGGGGCGGAAGATTCTATAATGGTGTAGATGCAATTGGAGGAAATGGACCAAAAGGAACAATAAGACTTGGAATAGAATCAACTCCGGCAATAGTCACCAGGGGAATTCTTTTCAATGGTTGCAAGGCCAGGGGAGTGGATTTGATTGAGAGTGGTCCAATCGAGGCGAAAGAGGTCGACAATTATTTCAGGGATATGAATATAAACGTGGAGCCAGGCGATGCGCTATTGATTTACACTGGCGTTTCAAGGCTGTGGGACCAGAAGGAGAGGTTCATGGAATTCTATAACAGGTGTAGCGGGATAGGAATGGATCTTGCCAAATGGATTGTGAAGAACAGGATTTCCGTTGCAGGTGTGGACACACCATCTTCAGAGGTGATTCCGTCAGAGATTCCGGGCCATATATTGCCTGTTCATCAGTACCTGTTGGCCGATAATGGTGTCAGGCTGATTGACAACATGGATCTTGCGGACGTTTCAGCGAGTTCCCTGAGAGAATTCATGTTTGTTTGTTCCCCGATCCCAATAAGGGGAGCCACCGCCTCTCCCGTTTCACCCCTTGCACTAATATAACCCGGCTCACGGATTGGTATAAGATCCAAGAATCCTCAGGACATCCTCACCCTGCCTTATCTCACCATTTACTCCATTTGGAATTGGAAACTGCGGATCAGTATGTCCCACATCCAGACCTGTGACAACGGGGAGATCATTCAGATGGAACTCGACTCTCACCACGGACATGATCCGTTTCTCCACCTCATGAATCATTTCGCGGGAATATCCGCGGAACCTTCCAAATGCAAGCCCACCTATTCTATGGAGTATCCCAGAAATACCGTATGATCTCAGATACCGCTCCACTGCAACAGGCTGTGGAACTTCTTCGGAGGTTTCAAGTATCAGGAAAACCCCATTCCAGAACTCTGGAGGCGGCCAGAATTCAGTACCTCTGATCCAGTCAAGGACCTCAACGTTCCCCGCAAAGAGCCTTCCCCTTATGGATGTTCCCTGAAGCCATTTCCATGGATCTGAAGAAACCTTGGCGTTGACTCTGGTCGCGTTCCCGGGAGCTCCCCAGTCAGGGTAGCCATTCGAGTATTCATCGAAAGCATTCATTTCCAGGCCAGTGGAATCCGAGAAGAGAACCCTGCTGATATATTCCACATAGGACACGGGCAGACTCTCGATCTGGGCAAAACCTGCCATTATGGCTGGACCATGGAGGGAACAGTTGCCGAGAGTGGCAAGGTAGGTATGGTATGTGCAGCAATCAGAGTATCCCATGAATGACTTTGTGTTGGATACAAGGAGTTTGCGGTCAAGCAGTGGCAGAACCCTGATCGATTCATCTCCACCTATGGTGGCAAAGATTCCCCTGAGATCATCATCAGAGAAAGCCCTCACGAGATCGGCGACTCTGATCCCCGGGTTCTCATAATTCCTCTGCGTGTCTTCGAAAGCTCCTGGAAGAATTACCGGATCAAGATCAAAATATTCCCTGAGATTTTCTATCCCCCTTCGCGCAACCTCCGGAAACCTTGAAGGAACCGTTGCGCTGGGAGACAAAATAGCTACCCTGTTCCCGGGTTTCAACCTTAACACCCTTCTGAAATTCATTGTAAAGTAGCCCCTCTTAAGAACCAAGAGGCACTAAAAACATTTGCCTGCATATCCATGGATAATAATAAGAGAAAGTACCGATTATATAGTGGTGAAACCCGCCGATAAGAACGAGGCCATAAAGCGATTCTTTGGGGCAAATGCGGACTCATATTCCAGGAGCCAGTCACATGAGAGCGGGAAGGATCTTGAAATTCTTGTTTCTGAATTAAGGCTGACAGGAGGGGAGGAGGTTGTGGACATGGCAACGGGCACCGGGTTCACGGCCATGGCGGTTGCCGAAAAGGTGAACAGGGTCGTGGCGGTAGACGTCACCTCGGAAATGCTCGAAAAGGCCAAAGCCCTGAGCAAGGAGAGGAAGATCAGAAACATAGAATTCGTGAATGCGGACGTGACAAGTACGGGCCTAAGGTCCGGATCATTTGATCTCGTGCTTACAAGGAGGGCAGCACATCATTTCAGCAGTGTAACGGGATTCATTGAGGAGGCTAAGAGAGTTCTCAGGCCTGGTGGCAGGATTGGCATAGTGGACATGACCATACCTGAGGGGGACTCGGTCGAGTTCTTCAACCACCTTGAGAAACTCAGGGACAACTCCCACGAGAGGGCGTTGAAGAAGACGGAGTGGCTCAACATCCTCGAGTCATCGGGGCTGGAAGTCATCCTTTGCAAGGTTCAGGAGGAAAGGGTCACATTTGAGGCGTGGCTCTATCCGGTGCAGCCGGACACCCTCATAGCAGGGTCGTGCAGGGAGTACCTGCTGGGACTGGACGAGGAAAACAGCTCTCTCATTGGCCTGGAAAAGGAGCCGTTGTCCTTCATAAAGAGGCGGATAATCGCGATAGCAGCGAAGAAATTCTCCTGAAATCAGCCAACGCTGGTTATGATGCATTCCGTGTGTCCCTTTCTTCCCACGGGAATGCTGTTGATGGATCTTCTGGCTTCAATCACTTCATGGGAGAAATCACTGTAGATCCTCCAGATTTCTGGAACATCTGAATTGCTCAGGATAAACCTGACCCCCCTCTGTTTAAGGGCCAAGCACAAGTCCCGCAACCTCTCCTGATCATTCATTCCGAAACCCCCACTGGTGTATTGGGTAAAGCTGGAACTCCTTGACACGGGTATGTACGGAGGATCAAGGTAGGCAAAATCTCCCATTACGGCATCCCTGAGAGTTTCCGCAAAGTCAAGCTCCATGAACTTCACGGGGCCCAACAGATGCGAAACCTCTTCAAGTCCTGATGCGCGTGGAAGCACCAGTTTCCTGTAGTCTCCGAAGGGTACGTTGAATTCTCCCCTGGAATTGACTCTCCAGAGCCCGTTGAAACCTGTGCGGTTCAGGTACAGGAAGAGGGCAGCTCGCCTGTATGGTGAACCATGTGTCATGGACAGGGCGTTGAATTCGGTTCTGAAAGAGATGTATGATTCCCGGTCAAGGCAGTTCCTCAAGGGGTCCAGTTCATCTGCCACCCTTGTGGGTGCTCTCTGCACGCATCTGTACATGTTTATCAGTTCATGGTTGAGATCGGAGACAACAGCTCTCTCGATCCTGCCGGATTTCAGGAGCTCAAAAAGTAACGCACCGCCCCCGAGGAACGGTTCATAGTAGGTGTTCCATTCCAGGGGGAGACGGTTGACGATCTCCCTGAGGATCTGTCTCTTGCCTCCTGCCCACTTTACCAGGGGTCCCAGCATGAACCATCCATCGTATGGTCGGATTAATCCTTTGTCCTTCCAGGAACGCCCAATCCCCTGCTCCAGAAGGAAAGGAGAACAGTCGCGGACACCAGGAGTCCAAAGATTAGAAGCGAATTGAGAAGATGTACCCACGCTATAATTGCACTGCCGGAATCAAGGGTCGCATAGCCGAGCATGATCTGTATCAGTACAAGTACAAGCAGGCCTATGGACATCATCCGGGCAGGTTTTATTTCAGGCTCTGCCGTGAATTCCGCAATAACGATTGCCACAGCCAGGGCCAGAATAATGAACCCGAGGACAATGTGAGGGAGAACCCCAAGGAATTCAAACGTGACCAGTCCGCCAAGGAGTAGCTGGATGAAAACCACCAGCGTAGTTATCCTGAAAAGGTTGAGTGCGACGTTCTTCATGGTATATCTCTCACAGAACAAAGCATATGGGTCATAAAAGGATGATGTTCTTAAAAAGGCAACAATGCGGTCAGAGCCAGTCCCAGATCCCTTCTTCGAAGGGAGTGAATGCTGCGAGCCTGAAGCCAGATTCCGGATGCCTGTCCGCAACTTCGAACATTATCCTGAGCTGCACATCAGCAAGGTGTCGAGGAACGAAGAGGCTGGACACAAATTTCTCTCCAGCCGGCACCCCAAAAGCTGCATACCTTGGAATGTGTTCATCGCTGGAACTTTTCCACAGGTCGTAGACAAATGGAGTAGATCCCTTTCCAATCACAATTCCATCTTCAGGGGAGATAATGGAATCGCTTGACCCAGGCTGTACGGGCTTGCTGGAATATGATATAATCCTGTGTCCGTCAGGCTCGGCAAAGGAAAGATTGGGTTCCGTAATCCTCTCTATCGGGAGGTTCCTGGTGGACGGTATTGCAGGCAGTTTTCCCTCAAAGCATAGAACGGAAAGCGGAAACCTGGCGTTGAATGAACTCAGTATTGAGATTATGCCCGGAGAGGGACCAAGCTTCCTCAGTTTCATGTTCTCAGATTCCCTGCTAAGCTTCTTCAGCGACGTCGATACCTCTCCAAGTGAATTGTGATGGAACCTCATCTCAAAAAAGAGGTCTCCACCCTCAACGTAAATTCCATTCAGGATCAGTGAGTAAATTCCGGTGACCTCTTCAAAGAACTTCAGGAGTGACTCGTCCTGTTCAGACTGTATGCGAATTGTGGAATAACTCCCTCTTGTAGATATGCTAAAAGGTTTCAGCATCTCGTTAAAATGCTGGTTTTCATCCTCCCTGAGAAATATGTCCAGAAAGGACTTTCCGCCCTGGGAATATCCATAAGCAGGGGCAAACCCGCGATACTTTCGGAAGATTGAAAAGAGGTCGTTCTCAACCCTGTATGAGAGGACAAGGTGCATGTCCAGTTTCCTGTCAATGTCTCTCACAAGCATTTCAGATTTCACCAATCCTCAAGAAAACTACCAGCCTGAATGAATTGGCAGCAAGGTATTTCAACTTGGTGCATCCAGGCAAGACATCGGTCAATTACTGCACGCTGGTGAAGAGATTCATGGCGTCTCTCAATGTCAGCAGGAACCCGCTAGGGAACGAATGCCTTGATGTACCACTGTGTGGTGAATCCAGCGGGTGGCACTTCCGAAGGAGGCCATGGGAGCCTGCCGAAATGCAAGTCGCTGTGCCCCAGAAATTTTATGTCGATGCCAGAGAAACCCAGTGATGCGACGAACTCTTTGGGCGAATTCAGGAAGAAAGTCATCGGCGAACCTCTGCTCCTCAGGAGATCTCGGGTTTCCAGCAGTTTATTGGTGTGCGAGAGTGAGCCATCGCTGACTGCAGAAAAAAGAATACCGCTCCCCGAGGCGGAATTCTCTCGAATGCCCAAAAGTACCGTTCTAACCTGATCCTCGGCCAGGTAGTGGAAAACTCCCTCTATGACCCATAAGGTTGGGATGGAATTACTCCAGCCTATTCCGGCAAGTGCGTCGAACATACCAGGTTTAAGGATGTTGGTTCCGATTCTGTGCAGTGTGCACAGTGGAACATCTCCTGACAGCTTTTCCTCCTTGTAATCAAGAACGGGCTTAAAGTCGACTTCTATCCATTTTACACTTGAATTCCTGAGTTCCTTGAGACGGTAAGGCCTGGAATCCATCCCGGCTCCCAGGACCACGACCTGGGTAACCCCTTCAGACAGGAAAACAGAGATCGCATCGTCAAAGAACCTGGAGGTGATTACGACAGTCTCAACGAATATGTCGCCAAGCTTCGAAAGAAGGTCATGATCCACATCCACGGAAAGCTTTTCAGCGTACGGGTCGGATATCAAGCAATCCCTGCGCCTCGATTCTCTTGCCCTTGCTGAGGCGTTCACAATGGACATGCTGGAGACGGTCTTATCAAAGGTCATGAGCCCGAGGAGATCAGCTCCTCAGTTAAACCGTTTTGCTCTACTGCAGGCGAGCAATCGTGACAGATTGGCACCAGGATGAAAACCCACTTTAGGTGGAAAGTGCTGTGGGAATTGCAACCAAGGTGAGTAAACTGCACAAGAGCTTTGACAGCCTGATCCCAGTTCAAGAAGCCAGGAGAATACTTGGCAAAGCAATGAAACTGCCAATTGTACCCGAGAATATCAGTCTGGATCAGGCGGCTGGAAGAATGGTCATTTCAGATTTCTTCGCTCAGGAAAGCAGTCCAGGGTTCCCGAGATCAGCGATGGATGGATATGCTGTCCGATCTGCGGACATTGAAAATGCTTCCTTGGAGCATCCGGTCAGGATCAGGGTCGGTGGGGATATCCTGATTGGCGAAGTTCCGCACAGGGCCGGGAAGGACGCCACCTGCATGAAGATACCTACGGGTGGGTACGTCCCTGAACCATTTGATGCAGTGATCCCGGTCGAGAGGGCAACCCTGGACGGGGAGGACATCATTGCGATCGAACGGCTAAAACCAGGATCTAACATAGATCCGGAAGGTTCTGACTACAGGAAAGGCGAGGTTCTGATCAGGAAAGGAACCATCCTGAGGTCGAAGGACATAATTGCAATCGCCTCCCAGGGGAAGCAAAACGTCAGGGTGCTGAAGAAGATCAGGATCGGAATCGTGTCAACCGGCAACGAGATCACACCAGTAGGGGGTCATTTGGAGCCTGGCGCAAGATACGACTCAAACAGCTGGGGCATCATGGCTGCCCTGGGTGAAACCGGGCAGTTCACTGCAACAAACTATGGCATCGCGAAGGACACAAGGGATGAGACTGAATCACTGATCAAGAGGGTGTTTAAGGAGAACGATCTCGTGATAACTACCGGGGGCACATCCGCAGGCGAGAAAGATTATGTGTACCGGGCAGCTTCAGATATGTCCCCTGGCATCCAGTTTCACGGCCTTAAGGTGAAACCCGGGATGCCTGCGCTGTTTGCGCTGAACGCGAATAAGGGAATGATCGGGCTTCCCGGGCCATCCGTATCTGCAATGATGCTGCTATATGATCTTTTCATGCCTGAGATGCTTTCAACTCTTGGCGCAACGGGGATTCCAATACAGATGAAGTACTCCCTTGCGAGGGATCTCAGGCTCTCAAGAGGCAGGCTAAATCTCGTGCCGGTATCGCTCAGCATGGAAGCAAGGAAAGCATGTCCACTGACCGGAGGATCCGGAGCACTTGGAAGGCTGCCAAGGGCAAACGGCTACATAGCACTTGAGGGAGATGTGGATGTGCTGCGGGAAGGCGCCGAAGTATGGGTGAGACCCTTTTCGCCACTCCCAATGTAGCGCGCTAAGGGCAGCCGGAGAAAGAACTGAGATCCTCTGGTCGGTTTACGTTCATGAAGGCACCTTCAAATTCTTCCCTTATCGCGAAATTCCTGTGAGGAATCCTGGATATCAGGAAATTAAGGCTCAGTCTGCCAGAAGCGATATTTTTTTCCAGTGTTCTGGCAGATCGCTCTGTGTATATGGAGTGAAGGGGTTCAAGCAATCCATTAGCGTGCACAGGGACAACAGTCTCGCCATCGGACATCGATATCATCCCCCCAATGATTTCCGGCGATACGCAAGGCATGTCTCCAGCGAAAGCAAACAACTCCCCGAAGGTATTGATGGCGTGAAGCAGAGAATGTGCTATTGTTCCGCAGCTTGTGTCAGCGATCGTTTCGCAAAGGCCGGAGGTCACCAGAGGCTGCCTGGAAAAGATCAGGGCCCGGCCTATGCCGGCTGTCCCCAGTATTCTCTCCAGTTCAAGATCGATCAGCGGCCTGCCCCCAACCAAGTAACTGTGTTTTCCAGGAAACCTTTCACTCTGCTTGGTAAACACCACTGCGAGCAAGTAAATGCACCCAATACTGCCAATGGGATTTCCATATAAATGAATCGCTGGCATAAATGAGCCAAACCAGGTCAATGTTAAATCTGACCATGAAATACAGTTAATGGAATGCAGGTCGCTGGTGGAACCACGGCATTCACACTCACTTCATGATCAGCGGTAGCAGAAGTTTCCCGGACCCACTGTAATCACGGAAAAGGCGTGTTTCCAATGAGTGGAATGAAGAACATCGATATCATCAACCAGAGGCTTTCCCGGGGACCACTGGACAAGACAGGCAAGGCAGAACTGGCGAGAGAACTTGGAATTTCATCCGCTGGCCTGGAATCTATCCTTACTTTCTACACCCCTGACAGGGGAGAGGATCTTCTGTGCACCGGTCTCCCATGCAGGATGAAGTGGCAGGGCAGGGCTATTGAAATGAGTGTGGGAGCGAGGGAGGAGTCCTGTCTGGGGTATTGCGATCACGCACCTGTAATGAGGGTGGAGGGAAAGTTTGTAACTGTTACCGGCAGTGGGATTGCCGAGATCGAGGAGAGCAACCATGACTTTGTCAAGAGGAACATTGAGCACATATCCGAATACACACTGAAAGGTGGCTATTCATACCTGGAAGGCGAAGGTGGGAAAATTGATGGAGACGGAATGCTCCAGAGAGTTGAGAAATCCGGCCTGAGAGGCATGGGCGGTGCAGGGTTTCCTGTACACCTTAAGTGGAAATCGTTCAGGCAGTTCAGCAATGAAGATTCATACCTGCTTGTCAATGCGCACGAAGGGGAGCCGGGGACTTTCAAGGACAGGAAGATCCTGGAACTGGCTCCTCATTCAGTCCTGGACGGAGCCATCATTGCCGCCGTTTCGAATGGTATACGAAGGATAGTTGTTGGAATAAAGAAGGAATATGCGCTCGGATATGCAAGCCTCACCATGGCCAGAGAGGAGCTAACGGAGAGGGTGAGGAATTCAGGCCACTCCATCCCTGAAATTGAGATTATTCGGGCAGGGGGCTCATATGTAACGGGGGAGGAAACGGCGTTAATGGAGGCACTTGAAGGCAGGAGAAGCGAGCCTAGGCTGCGTCCGCCTTTTCCCACTGAAATTGGTCTTTACAGCAGGCCTACACTGGTACATAACGCTGAAACCCTTTCTGCAATTGCGTCACTGGCATCTTCAGGGAAAGAACTCCTCAAATCATATTGCCTGTCGGGAGACGTGAAACATCCAGGAACTTACAGGGTGAAGATTGGGACCGCGCTGGGGAAATTGATGGAATCCTCCGGGAATGGACCCATGACAGGAGTAAAAGCTGTAATGCCAGGAGGGCTCTCAGGCGGGATACTTCCCGGCTCAAACGAGGAACTGAAACTGGATTTCGACAGTGTCAGGAAAGCAGGGGCGGGCCTGGGCACAGGTTCTGTCATCGTGCTCTCCAGCAGGAGGTGCATGGTTGAGACAGCAGAGAATGTTGCATCCTTCTTCATGAAGGAATCGTGCGGAAAGTGCATGCCTTGCAGGCACGGAACCAAGGAACTCAAGGAGATCCTTTCGGGAGCACGGCAGGGCAGGGGATCAGAGATTGACCTGGAAAATGGCGGAGAGATCGCCAGGATGATGATCGACGGGTCCATATGCGCTCTTGGCCAGGTTGCCGGGAGGATGTACATGGATGCGGTGGCACACTTCAGGGACGAATTCCTGGACCATCTCAAAGGGGTCTGCAGATCAGAATCATGCTTTAGCGGGGGAATGGAGCGATGAAGGTGACATTGGACGGGATCTCACTCGAGGCCATGGAAGGGCAGACGATCCTCGAGACCTCTCTTTCCGCGGGAGTGAACATTCCAACCCTGTGCCACTACGAAGGATCTGATAACGGGGTATGCAGGTTATGCATGGTACAGATTGGAGAATCTGGAAGGTTGGTCCCTTCCTGCTCCACTGCAGTAAGCGAGGGAATGGATGTCATCACCGACTCGGAACGAATAAGAACCTACCGAAAGAATCTCCTGACCGTTCTCATGAAGAACCACGGAACTCACCCTCCTGAGAAGGAGGGGAAATGTGAGCTTCATGCACTTGCAGCTCAGCATTCGATAAGCGTCGTTCATGCAGAAAGTATTGCCGGAGACCTGGATGCAAGCCACCCCGCAATAGATTTCGATCCGTCGCTGTGCATTGGGTGCAGGAAGTGCGTTATTGCATGCAGCAGCGACCAGAACAATGACGTCATTGAGATGTCCGGAAGGGGGCAGACGGTGGCTATCACATTTGACGGAGGTGAAGCAATGGGGAATTCTGGTTGCGTTTCGTGCGGCTCATGCGTGGATTCATGCCCCACGGGTGCACTTATCGAGAGGGACTGGCAGTCCGCGGACAGGAAGGTTGTGACCACCTGTCCTTACTGTGCGGTGGGATGCACGGTTGAGTACGGAATCAAGGGAAGGAATATACTCTGGGCCAGAGGGGTAGGAGGAGACACCGTCAACAAGGGAAAACTCTGCGTCAAGGGAAAGTTCGGGTTTGAATTTGAGACCAGCAATGAAAGGCTTCTCTACCCGCTGATCAGGAAGGAAGGCTCCGGCAAGTCCCCATTGAACGGGAGAAGCGTGGAAGAGGTCTTCCGCAGAGCAACATGGGACGAGGCACTCTCGCTCGTCGCCGAAATTCTCTCTGAAACCGTGAGGAAACATGGACCCGGATCGGTGGGCGGAATTGCGTGTGACAGGGCCACCAACGAGGATGTGTACGCGTTCCAGAAATTCATGAGGGCCACGCTGCATTCCGACAACATAGACCAGTCTGCCACTCTTTGCCATTCCCCTTCTGCGGGAATGCTGTCGTGGGGTCTGGGAGCAGGAGCCTCAACAAACCCGATTGACGACCTATTCAACTCGAAAACGGTCATCGTGGTCGGTTCAAATACCGACAGGGCGCACCCGGTCCTGAGTTCATACATCAAGAAGGCGATCAAGAAAGGAATCCATGTCACAGTGATAGACCCGAGAAAGGTGGAGCTCGCAAAGAGGGCCCAGACATTTCTGCAGATCAGGCCTGGAACCGATACCTACCTCTTCTCGGCCATGGCGAAATACATCGTTGAAAACGGGCTGTTCGACAGGGATTATGTGGACAGCAGGAGCGAAGGATTCGAGGAATTCACCAGGAGCCTTGGGAATTTCGACATGGATGAAGCTGAAAGGGTAACCGGAATCTCCAGGGAGAAAATTGAATCCCTGGCAATTAGGTATGCCACACAGAAACCATCGAGCATTTACTGGACCCTGGGAATCACGGAGCATGAAAATGGGTCGGACAACGTATCGTCGCTCGTGAACCTTGCAATACTCACCGGCAACATTGGCATACCGGGCGGGGGGCTCAACCCGATAAGGGGCCAGAACAATGTGCAGGGCGGGGCCGACGTAGGTGGTTTTCCAGGATCGCTCCCCGGTTACCAGAGCATATCCGATCCCTCAATCCGGGAAAGGTTTGAGGAGAAGTGGAATGTCGTTCTTCCAGGAGAGCCAGGATGGAAAAGCACGGAGATGATCGGCCTGGCACTGGCGGGGGATCTGAAGGCGATGTATATCACCGGGGAAAATTCAGTCAGGAGCCACCCGAATTCGAGTGAGGTGGAGGAAGCCCTGAGGACGCTTGAATTCCTGGTGGTGCAGGACATCTTCATGACGGAGACAGCCGAACTGGCAGATGTGGTGTTCCCCGCAGCGAGCACACTTGAGAAGAAAGGAACTTTCACGAACACAGAGAGGAGGATCCAGATGGTGAGGCCCGTGCTTGACCCTCCCGGAGAGGCCAGGCCTGACTGGGAGATCTATTCGGATCTATCCAGCCGGATGGGATATGACATGGGTTTCGACACGAGCGGGGGAATCATGGATGAAATCTCCGAACTTGTTCCCAGCTGGAGAGGAGTGAGCCATGAAAGACTTGAGAAGGGCGGTTTGAAATGGCCGGTGGAATCACCCGAGTCGGAAGGAACGGAGATACTCCACGTGGATCATGCCATAAGGGGCAAGGCCAGGTTCAGGCCTCTGTCATGGAACAGGACTGTTGACAACAGCTATCCATATGTCATGATCACTGGAAGGAAGAGGGAGCAGTATCACACGGCCACAATGACCTCACGGTCTTCCGTGATAGGGAAGATAACGGAGGGCCCCTACCTGGAAATGAGCCCAGACGACATGATTAAGGAGAAGTTGTCAGACGGAGACAGCGTTGAACTGGAATCCACCACGGGGAAACTCACCTGCAGGGTCAGGGCAAATGACGACCTTCCACCGGGGGTCACATTCACGACATTCCACTTTTCGGAACTTCCTGCAAACCTGCTCACCCCGGACACCCTTGATCCCCTGATGAAGACGCCCGCCTACAAGGACACAAGAGTGAAGATAAGGAAGGTTTCCTGAGGAGACACCCCTCAATCCTTGTTTCCGGTCTCCCTTGTCAGCCAGCCGCCGAAGGACATTGCCCATATCAGATCAGGATACATGATCATCCTTTCCATTCCTCCTTCTCCAAGGCCAAGATAGTCATGAGAAGCAAAGAGGATCAGGGCAATCAGGCCGATGGTTCCCAGGATGGCCCACACAACCGCTATGGGCTTCCTCGTCTTATGCAGCACTGCATAAGGAAGGATCGATGAGCCCCCAAATGCCAGCAGTGCGAAGATAAGGTGGAAGGGCGGGTGGTTCTCGTTAACAAACCCCACTCCGATTGCCCCGATAGCAAGAATGACGGTGATTATGGCTGCTGCAACGGAAAAACTGCGCAGGAAATATGCCGAAACAAGCGCAAGCACTCCAAGCACTATGATTGAACTGTTGAAAATGTATGCAGTGGATCCGACCCCCAGGTCACTTATGTAATTCTGCGAGACACTGTAACCCGGGTACAGAAACTCCGCTATCATTACCATCATCAGGAACTGGGCCACCCCAATGAACAGGGCTAACCCTGCGAACTTATCACTAACTCTGTTTTCCATTAGCAGATTATAACCGTATTCCGGACTTAAGTTTTTCATCTAGAGACCAGATGTCCAAAGTGTTATGTGGCCGATTCAGTTTCTAATCCCTATGGAAGCAAGAGTATACCAGATTACCCTGGTGGTCAGGGATCAGGAGTCCGCAGTCAGGTACTATACAGAGAAAGTGGGATTCGAGATCAAGACCGACTTCACACCTCCAGGCGGAGAGAGGTGGGTTACGGTTGGTCCGAAGGGACAGGACATCGAGATGGCACTATATCCTGCGGGGAGGGGAGACCCAAACGGTTGGTCTGCCCAGTGGAAGCCTGGAACACTTCCTCCACTGGTACTAAGGGTGAACGACTGTCGTGCTGTATTCTCGGAACTGAAGGCACGCGGTGTTGAGTTTAAGCAGGAAGAACCCGAAGAGCATCCATGGGGTATATCCTGTACATTCAGCGATCCCGACGGGAACCTGTTTTCCCTGAACCAGTTGCCGGAATCTCCTGCCTGGAAGTGATCAAGGCACCACACTTAATACATGCAGGAGATTGATGGGTTCAACCCAGCATGGGACCGGTTCCGTCATACCCGGCATCATTCCAGTTCCGGAAACGTACCATGATTTACTTCCAATTATGTCAAGAGGAAGAAAATAGATTAGCTCATTACAATGGTAGGTTCATGGATCAGTTCCGCATATTTCGGGATGAAGATGTTGCAGCGCTGGTTGACATGCGGAACGCAATTGAAGTCATGAAAGAGGCAATCGTATCCAGAAAGAACGGCGATATGATTTCGCCTCCAAGGGAAAGCTTTGTTGCTGGGTCAACCGCAATGGTGTGGACACCCGGAGCACACAGAGGCCTGAAGGCCATAGGACTCAGACTCTACCTGACGGGCGTTCCCGAGAAAGACCAGATCGTGGCACTTTGGGACTCGGGGAGAGGGCATCTCAAGGCGATAGCGGTTGGGGAATATCTGGGCAGGTTGAGAACGGGGGCAATTGGCGGAGCAGCCATCGATCTGATGTCGAGGAAGGACTCAAGGATCCTTGGAATAATCGGTTTCGGCGAACAGGCATGGATGCAGGCCAGAGCGGCTCTAGCAATCAGGAACATAGACGAGATCCGTGTTTACAGGAGGAACAGGGAACTTCTGCTCCTGCTCTCCGAAAGAGCGTCCAGGGAGTTTGGGGTAACCGTAAGGGCAATGGACGATCCTCGTTCCTGCGTAACCGGTTCAGACATCATCGTCACTGCAACTAACTCATCCGCCCCGGTAATTCGCGGGGAATGGCTTTCACCTGGGGCCCATATCAACTCACTTGGCCCGAAACTCAAAGGCAGGTCTGAACTCGGCAGGGAAATCCTGGATTTTTGCACGATAGTGGCTTCTGATTTCCCGGACCTGCTTGCAAGAGATTCCAGCTTTGTATTCAGGGATCACCCGAGGATAGTTAAAATGAGGGATCTGGCTCTCCTGATAGAAGAAGGAAAGATGAGGAAAAGGGAAGAGATAAGCCTGTTCCTTTCACATGGGCTTTCCGGGACAGAGATCAGCCTGCTTGATTATATGTGCAGGAAAGCAGAGGGGACAGGACGGGAATGAGTGCGTTTCTGCAATGTGAAACTCGTAAGGACACCTGAAAAGGTTTGACATTTACACGCTTTTACATTTAACCCATATAGGTCAAATTTCATGAGCTTTAACCCGAGTCTCACGTGACTTTTTCTTTCACCCTTCAAAATCCCCTGCGTTTACTTTGTTCCTTTCCCATTTGATCCTTGCCTTTGTTGAAATTGCAAACAATAGAACTCCAAGAGCCGAAACTCCAATTGGAATGTAAAGTTGGTATACTGCCTGAACTCCGCATATTTAGGTACATGTAGCTGACTGGAGAACCTCCAGGATGTCTTTCTGTTTTTGGTTCTCTCCCTCTCGACCATTTTGCCGTCGATCTCCATCATCTGCAGCTTCTCCAGCTCCAGGAACATCTTGTCCATGGAATATCTCCTGTTGAGCCCTGATTCAGCCATCATCCTTCTCAGGGACAGCCGCACGATCAGCGAGATGAAGAGGATGAAGACCAGTCCCCTTAGGGTGGACGGTTTCCTCTGCCTCAGGGGAAATATGTCCAGGTCCGACTTCAGGATCTCAAACGTCCTTTCCACCCGGTCCTTATCGCGATAAAGATCAAGGCACTCGGTGGGACTGTAATCACCATTATACGCCAGCATGAAACGGCCCATGCGGTTCTCCCTCCGGGATATGGCGTTGTTTCTCGCCTGTCCGTGATACCTTCCGTCCTTTGCAGTCGTTCTTATGTATCTGTAATGTTCTCCGCATATGGATCGGATCTGTGCGATCTGGGCAGGTCTTTTCTCCTTTGGTTTCGTCTTTTCGATGGTGTCCATGACCTCCCTGAGGCGCCGGTGGAAGCTCGATCTTTCCCTGGCCTCCAGGTCCGGGTCATGATAAATGTATCCCGCCAGTGGAAGATCTCCAATGGAAAAATCCACATGCATGGCGAATACGGGTTTGTCGTTATGGAGCATGGTGTTATCTGCAGAATCCAGCCTCCTCATGCTTGAAGAGAACACATGCTTCACCTCCTTTCTTGAGTATGTTGCAGCGATTATGTATCCATGCTTATGCAGGAGCGTGAGATTGTCCAGGGAGAAGAAGCCCCGATCGAGGATGATCACCACCGCAGGGACGAGACTGCTGATCCTGTCCAGTGTCATTGCAAGGGTGGAAACATCCACGATGCTTCCCGGGTATATCTCGAACAATCCCGGCAGTGATCTCCGCCTCTCCATGACCAGGGAAAAGTTGATCTCGGGAAGATCCCCGTGATCCTTTGCATGGCCGAATTCGAACATGCCGTTGCCGGAATAGGATGCGATCGTTGTTATGTCATAGAGGATGGATGATTCAGGCTTCATCCGCGACGAGAAGGCAGAGAAGAACCTGTCCGGGATGCCTGCTGTTCCCGATATCGTCCAGCAGGCGCGATATACGCTGTGAAGAAACATCGCATGGGTATTCCTTCACAAGATATGTTCCGTCGTACCATGTGTGCACGAGATCCATTGGTAGCGATCTTATTGCCCGGGCAGCGGCAAGCACAAGGATGGCATTCCTGTCCTCCTTCCTGAAGAGAGAATCCAGGATGGTCTCAATGCCCAGCTCCCTCATGATCCTCAGTACAGGTATTAACGGGCCGTGAACGAAAATATTCCTGGGCAGGTGCGTCCGCATCTTTTCAATGCCATTTTCCTTCTGTACCCCCATGTATTTGCTGTGATACCTGATCTTCTTTTTCTCCCTGTCCCAGTAAGGTGTCATCTCGTAGAAATATTCCCTGCCGTTGATGATCTTCTTCCTTGTGTAGCTGTTCAAGATATGCCTAACAAGGTATATACTATTTACATGTTTTGGTCCTGGAAAACACATATTATCCAAGGTCTCAAAACGATCCAGAACGGATCATGTGCCTAAAAGGTGGGAGTTCAGGATACTGGGCCCGAAATAACCTCGTTCCCAGACAGAATTTTGGCAAGCCCTAAAAGAAAACATCCAAGCAGTCCGACTGCAATTATCAATAGCGGAATATTGCCCTTGTTTGAAAATGGTTTCATGCACCGCTCTACTTCAACATTCTCCCCATACCTTGACAGTATTTCGTGTTTCTTCGTTTGATCGTCCCACACTACGCCGGCAAATTATCCAGTTTCTTTGTTCCTCCTGTATTTTATGAATAAGAACGCACACGCTGGAACCACAAAGACATCGAACCCTATGTTGATTACAGAAAACGCCTCGAACCCATATAGATGTAGCCTGATTACAGCCAGCGTCGCACCCACGAAGGGAAAGATCATTCCAAGCAGATAGAAGATTTTAACAGACTTTGCAAGCCCCATGCTTAATATAAGGTATATGGTTCCGAAAACAAGAGCGGCGATGAGCGTCGGCAACGTAATCTTCAAAATAAAAAGTTGAAGATAATGCACGTATGCCGCTACACCTATAACAGCAGATGCGGTAACCTCGAGATCTCTTTTGGCTATTTTTACACTTTGTGAAGGTTTCAATTTTTGTCGCTCCTTTAAAGTTTCCATCATAACCACTCCCAGATCCCCTCGTCATATGGGGTGAAGCATGAAAGCCTGAAACCGGAATCGGGATGCCTTTCAGCGACTTCATAGATTGCGTTCAGCTCGTCCTCGGCGACAAGTGCGGGAATAAACGCGAATGCGGTGAACTTCCCTTCAGAGATCTTTGCGAAGACCGCATACCGCGGAATGTGGCGATCCCCGGAAGTCCTCCAGAAATCAAGGACGAAGGGTGTCGATCCGTATGTCTCCAGAATCCCCTCATCCCTTGAGATCACTCCCCTAGTGATGGAAGCGTCCAGTTCATCACGGGAGTAGACGACTACCCTGTATCCTTCAGGAGACGCGTAGGCGAAGTTCGGTTCCGTGATTCTTTCCACATTCCTGATCTGGCCCGTTACAGGATTAGGAGGAAGAAGTCCCTCGTACCCGACGACAAAGAGAGGGAAGCGAGCGTTGATCCTGTCAAGCATCCTTGTTATTCCCGGGGAAGGACCCAGTGACCGAAGGGTAAAGTTCTTCATCTCCCTGCTGAACCTTCCGATAACGTCGGATACGGCGCTCATCGAGGAATGATGGAACCTCATCTCTGCATACAGTTCTCCGCCTTCCACGTAGAGCCCGTTCATGATCAGGGATGGTATCCCGAGGAGGTCCACGAACAGGGCGTTTGTCCCGGCAGTCTGCTCCCTCTTTCCCCTGATCACGTCATAATCCCCCTTGGTCACGATGCCGAACGGTTTGAGCAGTTCTGAAACGTGGGTCTTTCCGTTTCTCATCATGAATACGTCCAGAAAAACGTCGCTTCCCTGGCTGTACCCGTATGCTGGCGCATATCCTCCGTACTTGCGGAATATGGAGAAGAAATCGCTCTCTCCCCGGAAGGATACCACCATGTACATATCGAGCTTCCTGTCTATGTCCTTGACAAACAATAAAATCACCCCTTCAAAATCTCCTCAATCTCTGAAGCTTCATTCCCACTCCACCGTAACCTTCACTTTCTTCGGCTCCTTGGAACCTGTAAGTGTTCTTTGTTGCTCGCTCAAACTCTATTTCTTTCTTTTCCACTTTATTCTCCCCTTCAAGATCTCCCTAATTTTCCCCCGCGGGTCATTCCCTCGCTTCATAATACTGTGCAACGTTTCCCTTCCAGTTTGGGTCTGAATATTGCCCATCCGCGTGAACGAGGAACCTTGGTTTTGCTATGATCTCCCTCACCTCAAATTGCTCAAAGAATTTGTGGCTGTGGCTCGTTTTCACAACGAGTGCTGTATCAAGCCCCTTATAAGTTCCTCCACATGTGACCACTTCCTCTCCGGTATCCACCTTTCCAGCATCGGTAGCCATCAATGCAACCTCTATTGCAATCTTTGTACCGGAACCAAACAGTTCCAGTGTGGAGTCTATCATACCTTCCATGCTATTCCATGACCAGTCGATCCTGGATGGCGGAACAAATGGTCTCGTTCCCTGCACGATCTCAACTCCCGATTCCCTTATTTTATTTCTCCGATCCTCATATTCTAATCGGTTTATTCCTATGGGAATATCCCCTTTTGGACCTGCAACCCTGTCAGGATAGTGCGTTACCACCACGAGTTGTATTTCAGTCTTCCTGAAAATCTGTATTGCCTTCAGGGCAGAGATTCCAGTTTCCGACGGAATTATTACTGTTCTGATCTTATTATCCAGAGCGCGTTTTCTGGCCAAATTCAAGAGATCAATAGTGTTGGTTTCGCCAGAGTACCTGAAATATGTGATGTCCTTTCTAAGAGATTCTTGCATTCTTCCACTCCTCCAGAATCCCCATCACACCCACCCCCACACGCTCCTGTCATACGATCTGACGGCAACAAGCCTGAACTTCGCGTCAGGATGCTTCTCCGACGCACTGTAAAGGACCGAAAGCTGGTCGTCCATCATGGAGAAGGGCACGAAGGTGGATGACATGTACCTGCCTTCCAGGGTGCGTGCGAGGATGGCAGCCTTGGGTATCCTCCTCTCAAGGGAGAGACGGTGAACATCGTCCAGGAATCGGGACCTCAGGTGGCGGACTGAGAATCCATCGCCATCATATGCCAGCGCCCTGAAACCTTTCTCCTCCTGCCTGTTGAAGTTGTACTCCATGTAAAAGTCCCTGTCCAGCGGGAGTCCTGTTTCCTCCAGTATGTCGGCCTCATAGGAGACCACGCCCAGGTGGATCCTGGAATCCACGGAATCAATCGCAGCAATTCCTCCTGGCGACGGGCCTAGATCGGAGACTCTTATCCTGTTTCCCATTCCTATGATCCTTCCGACTATTCTGGTGACGTTGTCCGCTGCAGAAGAATGCACCCTGTAGTCGATGTATACGCCACTCCCCCTGAGGTAGAGGCCTGTGCGCACCTGTGAGCTTACTTCCGATATCTCGTCCATTATCGAGGTAGCTGTCTTCATCTCCTCTGCAGGTATGCTGAGGATCAGACAGTCCCCCCTCCTCTCCGGGTGGAATCCTTCGACCAGCCCCGTGATCTTCTCTGCAACCCTGCCGCACATGAAGAGATCGATGAAACCCTCTCCTCCGCTCACGTGGAAGTCAAGCGGTATGGTGTCCACTTCCTTGAGCAGGAGGGGGAGGACAGGGTGTTTCTGCTCCATGGATATCGTAAGGCCAGTATCCATGACTTTCTCGACATCACGGTACAGGATGATACATCACCTCTGCCGATCCCGGGATCACAGCCATCTCCATACTTCCTCGTCCAGTTCCGAATAGTATTCCAGCAGCGGATGTATGTCATGATCAAGCATCAGGGAGTTCATCATTATGGAAACGTACTCGTCAGCCTCTGCAGCCGGAACGAATGTGGTATCGAAGAGCCTGTTGCGTTCAATAGTTAGGAAGAAGGCAATCCTTGGAATCCTTGCCTCGTTGCCCCTCTTTCTACCTTCCACTAGGGACTTCTCGTACACATAGGTCTCGTAGACGTTGTCCTCGCTCGATATCACCTCAGCCCTGCTGGATTCCATGGGGTTCGACGTGTAAAGAAGGATCTTGATTCCCTCATCGGTTACAGATCGCCCCTCTATTTCGGCTACCGCATCGGGGTGGTTTTCTGCCATGTATCCCATTAGCGGGTTGTCCACGGGTATTGGTATGGAGTATCTCACGACCGCAAGCGGCGTGTGCGCATGTATTTCCTGCATCCTTTCTCTGAGAGTGCGGGAATGCGTCATCCTCGCTATCCTGAAGTTCTGGTTCTTTCCAATCACTTCTGAAAGTACGTCATTGATCCTGTGCAACTCGTTTCCATGAAACCTGAAGTCAAGGTAGAGTTTGTCTTTGAGCAGGTAGGCATCGTTCAGTGCCACGGATGGTGCTTCAAGCAGCTTCCCGACGACCTTCATCCCCTCAACGTTGTTGATCCTTTCGGTTATGGAATAGTATGATCTCTTCTCCACGAGGTCTTTCCTCGAGAGAATGGGCGACATGGCCGGACCGGGTTTGCCTTTCTTCGAAAAGAAGAGCTGTACGTAAGTCTTTTCATTCTCTGTGAACGTGTACGCCGGTATCCTTTCACCCATCCTCGCAAGCAGTTCGAATATGCCACCATGCTGCCTTATGGCAATCACGCATCGTCTGTCCAGCTTTGCATGTACCTCACTGATTTTCATCTCATATCACCTCTCGTTTCCACCCTTGAATGGCTGAGGTGCATCTGCGTGGCCTTTCCTTAAGCCATCGGTACACTGGGCCTGAAAACCGCAATCTGCAGGAAAATCCACCACGCAACATTAACTCCTTGACCTTAGATAAATATTTCGTGGAATATTTATCCTGACTTGTATATGCATCAGTTTCACTTCATTGGCATTTCCCGTTTCTAAACTTATTTTACCGAAATAAATTAATGCAACTCTCCCAAGACTCCGTATGTAGAACCACTTGCTCATTTTACGACCGGAGAGCAAGCCTTATGGACGGTAGGTTATCCAAGAAAACTCGATGAATAATTTGAGACAGGATTCTACAACAGGTTGATCAAGGGCATAATGAAGTGCGCTGGAATAGTCAAGAAGTCTGTTGACCTGAAATAAGCAAATGAGCAGAAAGACGATCTGCTGAAGCGAATCTAGAAAAAAATTTGACCTAATGGTGGAGGAGAGCCCGGAATAATAGATTGTATCTAAAAAATTGAGGGCACTTTCAAGAAAGAAATGTGAATAGAACCCCACGCTCGCCAAGGAGAGGGAACCCGGATTTTTTCGGTGTGAGGAGGCAGCCGCAGTATGAAAGGAAAAATGATGAATTTGGAGACGGAAATCAAGGCATCCGGTAGTGATGGGAGTACTGGGATTTGAACCCAGATCTACGGGTCTCTTCCGGGATCATAGTTCCAGTCACTCATCATTAATTCAGATGACCCGTTGCTAATCATTCCCTGACTGGAGCCCGCTAGGATACCTGACTACCCCACACTCCCAAGGATCACAAGGACCCTTGGAACAGTGAATTAAGAGACAGATTTATAACTATTGATTGCCACACAAATTATGTGGAAAAATCCATTGTGCTGGGAAAAAGAATATCTTCATTTCTCAAACCAAAACAGTTTCAGTAAAAAACTAAGGAAGCAAATGGACAGAGTCCCCCGAACCAGGACTCACATCCTGTTTGCCTTTCTCGCTCTCTTCAGCCGCCTGATTCTCTTCTTGCGCCATTTCCAGCGCATGTTTCCACGCTTTTTCCAGTCTCTTGAACTTCTCTTCAATGATACACCTCATTAATTGGAACGGTCAGCAAGATATTCTTCGATCAAGCTGAGCAGACTTCGACATAAGTTTAGTCTATTTATACCTATTTTCAAGTTTCTGATACATGCGTCTGAAAGCGATACCTGAACGAAGCAATATTCGCCTATTCCTGAAGGTTCCTGCCCTCTCCCGTTTCATTTAAGCTGTAAAGCCTAAGTCCCGTATCCGTTCCGCAGGAAGGACATATACCGTTTCCAGGCACATGAATGCCGGTCGTAGCGAAATCACTCCTTTCAAGCAAAAGGGTATTGCAATTCGGGCAATAGGTGTTTTCCATCCTTGAGTTGAAAACGTTCCCAATGTAACAGTACTTGAGACCAAGCTCCCTGCCAAGACGATAATGCATTTCGAGCGTCTCAAGCGGTGTTTCTTCAAATTCCAGCATCCTGTAATCAGGGTGAAATTTCAGGAAACTCATTGGAAATTCACTGCCCAGTATGTCTTTCAGCCTGGAAATCATGATCTCCGCATCTCTCAGGGAATCTCCGACCTCAGGAACCACCAGGTCTGTAACCTCCACGTGTATCCCTTTATCTCTGGCAAGCTGTATGGTATCAAAGATAGGATCTGCACCGAGGACAGATATGTACTTCCTGTAGAACTCGTCAGATGCATTACCCTTGAAATCCACCGTCATCAGGTCAAGGAAATCTCCACAAGCCTCCAGGGCCTCTGCAGTCTCATAGCCATTTGTAACGAATATGTTGAAAAGCCCCTCTCTCCTTGCGATCACCCCCACATCGTGAGCGAATTCGATGAAAACAGTTGGTTCATTGTAGGTGTATGCAATACCTTGGCAATTCAGGCGTTTGGCAAGGCCAACTACCTCTTCCGGGGACATCAAGTCACCGTCTGGCCCCCTTTTCTGGCTCATATCCCAGTTCTGGCAATACCGGCAGGCGTAGTTACATCCAGTTGTTCCAAAGGAAAGCACTCTTGAGTTGGGAAACTTGTGCAAAACGGGCTTCTTTTCAATAGGATCAACATGAAGTCCATACGGTTTCCCATAAGTCAGGAGCGTCAGTTTTCCGTCCACATTCTGCCTAATCCCGCAGAAACCCCTCTGCCCTTCTCTGAGTCTGCAACGCCTCCTGCATGCAGTGCACGTAACTTGTCCATCTTCAGTGCTGAAAAGGAGGTTCATGTTCGCGCACTTATGCAATGCGTCCAAAAGCATAACCATTGCCTGTCATACTATTGAGACAAGAGAAGGATATCCTACGACGTGATTATAGTCACCAGAGGTTTCTGCAGACGTTCCGTATACCAGCTTAACGATCCTACCCCCCCTCAGAACTGTATATTCCATCAGGGACGCAATTGCACCATATCCGCATGCGCTTGCCCGTTCCATTGCCAGGAATTCATAATACGAACCGATATCAAGATCCACGATCTTCTCAATTATGCGGGTATCCATATTTCGAGCCACATCCTCCCTCTCATAATGCGTAAGATCGGAACTTGCGATGAAGAGAAAGTCAGATCCCATTTGGTATGCTGCTTTGCCGATCTCTCTTGCAACTTCCATACCCTGGTCTCCCATGAAAACAGGAAGAAAGGTGAACCCGGACTTCCTGATCGTCTGCAGGAAGGGCAGTTGCACCTCTATTGAATGTTCGGACCTACCGGCAAGAGGCTCTTCCATAACCAGGCCTGAAAAATGTTCGAGCATCCCAACATCTATGGAACACTTTCCCAGAGGAGTTTCCCATGGCTCTGCACCAGTTGTTGTGGATTTCCACGGATACCCTTCATGGTTGGGGCCGACTACCAGGAACCTGTTTATGCCGGACTCCAGGATTTGGCGATAGGATATTGACGCGATCGGACCAGAATAAACATATCCGGCATGCGGCGCCACGATTCCTATAACTTCCCCCTCAAGATCGAACCGTCCCGCTTCTTCTATCATTTCACCAATCATCTGAGATAGCCTGCCGGGATCAGATGGGTAGAAGGAACCCGACACGGCTGGTTTTCTCAAAGATCACCCATACGTTAAATTGAAGCCTAGTATTATAAATGGTGCGAATAGATGAGTAACGAAAAATCATTTTCAAGTCCGCTTCTCTTAAGCATCACGGAGGAGGACAGGGCAACCATGATCACGATAGCCAGACACACGCTGGAAGCCCTGCTTCTGAAGAAAGAGTTCATCCCCTCCAGCTATGGGGGAAGACTGGAGGAAAAGGCTGGAGTATTTGTTACTCTCAAGAAGCACGGAGAACTGAGGGGGTGCGTCGGATATCCGGACCCTGTTTTTCCCATTGCAGAGGCCGTTAGAAAATCAACAATCTCCAGTGCTGTAATGGACCCGCGTTTCAAGAGTCTTGGAAAGGATGAGATACCGGAACTCTCCATTGAGATAGCAGTGCTTGGGCCAAGAGAGAAATTTGAACCTGGAAAGGATAAACTGGAAATTGGGAGGCACGGAACAATAGTTGAGTCTGCATGGACTTCGGGTCTCCTGCTGCCGCAGGTTGCAGTTGAAGAGGGACTTGACCAGGAACAGTTTCTGGACGCAACCTGCATCAAGGCGGGAATGCTGGAAGGATGCTGGAAAGAGGATGGAGTTACAGTGTATATCTTTGAGGGCCTGTATTTCGAAGGATAGGTAGGATTATTGAGCGCATGAGGATTTCCAAAAACTCCCACCGAAACCCTTTTTCATGACCTTGATCTGAGCCCCTTAATTTTGTACAGATATTCTGTCTTCCAATTAGACATTTTCTTTCAACCTCCTTTTCTTCTCGATCCTGTTTTTCAATATTCTCTCCTCCTTTCTGTTTCTCTCTTCCAGGAATTTGTTCCTGAAATCCTCACTTTCATTCCATCTCCTTTCAAATTCATCCGGCGGCAGGAATGATATGGATGAATGCGGCCTGACTGTGTTGTAATCTGTGAATGCATATTGCATCAGTTTCCTCGCATCCTCAAATGTTTCCAGATCTGTGACCCATATGTAATCCGTCTTGAGGGAGTTGTGGAATGATTCAATGTCACCGTTGTCCTCCGGAGTGTGCTTCTGTATGTATTCAGATCTTATTCCCAGTAATTTCATGGATTCCCTGAATCCCCTCGAGATATACTGCGGACCGTTATCAATTCATATGATATCCATTTCTTGCTGAAACAGTCCTTTATGCTCATAAGATAGTGCATTCCGTCTCTTGCAGTACCAACATAGTGGATGTCGGTCTCCCAGAGCCTGTTGATGTTATCAGGCTTCG
>JAJYRT010000134.1 GCA_021793945.1 Thermoplasmata archaeon | reverse complement strand
TTCCTACTTTTAATTCCCTTACTTCGGCTTCCTGCCAGCTCATTATAATTCTCAGAGCGATCGTCTCGGTGCTTAAATACTTTATGAGATATATCGACGGCAAAGAATATTAGATTCAGTAAAACTCTTCCTCCGCTTCCACGCCTTCTGCCGGGTGGACCAGTTTGCCATCATCCTTCAGTACCTCACCGTCGATGATCACGAATTTTACGTTTGAGGGATTTGCAGAATATACTATGCTGCTGACTGCATTTTCCATGTTTGTAGGGGTCATGTTTGCCTGAGAGGTATCTATAAGCACTATATCTGCGAGTTTTCCAGGTTCCAGCGAGCCGATCTGATCTGCACCGAGCGCTCTTGCACCATTCACGGTAGCCATGTCCAGAATTGACCTGGAATTTATAATTGCCGGGTTCCACCGATCGTTCTTGATCCAGAGAGAAGAGAATTTCATTGCTTCAAACATGTTAAGCGCGTTGTTGCTCCCGCTGCTGTCCGTACCCATGGAAACAACCATTCCGTTTTCAATCATTTCGGGGACAGGGGCAATCCCTCCAACTCCAAGCTTGCCGTTGCTCACTGAATTCCATGAAACTTTAACGCCATTCTTCGCCATTATCCTTATTTCACTGAGTGTCACCCAGACGGAATGGGCTGCAAGCAGCCTGGGGCTCAGAAACCCTATTTCACCTAGATATTCTGTTGGCCTCTTTCCACCGCTCTTCCTTACGAAGTCGTAAACCTCCTTCCTGGTCTCGGCCAGGTGACTGTGAATGATGGTATTGTGCCTGCTGGCAACATCAAGGGCCTTCATGTAATTCTCATCGCTGCTGACATAAATACCCTGAACACCGATGGACGGAGTTACCAGGTTCTCATCTGCATGCTTCAGTATAAAGTTCTCCGCATTCTTCACTGGGTTTCCATTCTGCGTTGTGAATTCCTCGTCCAGCGTGTTCCATGAAAGAAACCCGCGGATGCCTGAATCCTTTACTGCACGAGCTATGATGTCCTCGGAATAGTACAGGTCAGCGAATGATGTGATCCCGCCCGAGATCATCTCATCTATTCCAAGCCTGGCAGAGTTGTATATTCCCTTCTCTGTCCTCTTGCTGTCCAGTTCGAAGGTCTTCTCCAGGAACATGTCCAGAGGCATGTCATCAAGCCTGCCCTTAAGGTGCGACATTGCAACGTGTGCATGTGTATTCACAAACCCGGGAACAGCTATCATTCTTGAGGCATCAATGACCCTTTCGGCATCTTCTGCGCATTTACCGATCTTCACGATTTTATTGCCGTTAATCAAAATATCTCCCTTAAGAATGTCTCTTTCTTTGTTCTGGGAGATTATCATTGCATTTTTGATCAGGATTGTTCCCATGTTACAATATTTCGTTTCCCAATATCATTTTATCTTAGGTTTCCTGTTCTTCTCCTTTCTTGAAGTTCGCGAAATTGCAATGAATGTTGCAAAGACTCCGAAGCCAATGATTGACAACTGGTACTGTGTGTAACTGAAGTAGTCATACACGGCAAAAAGTAGTGTCCCCATAATGGATCCCGCGAACAGGGAGTTAGCAAGATCACCCAGTCTTTCCCTTTGGTGACCATTTTCCCTGAGGTATATAGAGAAAACTATGGCGATCGTCGAGACTATGAAAAGCACCAGAAGTTCCTGGTTGATCTGTATCTGAAAGTTAGCCATGGGAAGGAATTTCTGGTATCCGTAAACAAATAGTTCGTAGTAAGAAAGTATCTCAAGGGAAAATACCAGGGAAAGTGCATTCATGAAAGTGAGGCTGAACTCATGCATTGCTGCTATAATAGAAAGCTCGTAGAGCATTGTGCCCAGCGAGAGGAAAAGATAGCCGATCATCCTGCTGGAACGCTTAGAGAGCAATCCCTCGAAAATGAAGATAAAGGCAAAGGCAAAATCTATCGCGAAGAATGTGGAAAGAGCTATGGGAATTGAGAATATCTCCAGATAATAATACCTTGAGGGACTTATGAGGTAGAAAAGAGTGGCTATGACAAGAAGCATGGCTATTATGAGCGCCACTGGATAAACACTGGAGCTATAACGTTTCGGCACCAGCAGCTTTATGATTGGGAGGGCTGCGATCAACACGAGAACTGCAAGATTTATGTTAGCGTAAAAATAAGGAAAAGTGTAGACGTATATGAGAATAGCCGGAGAAAATGCCAGCAGGTTGAGTCCCGTGCCAAGAGCCCTTGATTCCATCTACGCCCCCTCATTTGTGAGCTTTCCATAACGGTATGCGGCCATTATCCTGTAAAGAAGGTCCTTTTCCCGCGATACGGATGACTTGATGCCTATGGAATTGAAAAACTTTGACAGAGCCGTCAGATAGCGATAATGCTTGAGCCCGGAATTTTTCATGAGCGCACTGTAGACGTCATCTTTCCTCTTCTCCATGAAGTCATATGGATCAAGGATAAAAAGCGAGACTTTCTTGTTTGTCTCAAATTCCTTCCTTGTCCCCTTTCTGAAGCTTTCCGGGTATGAGAATGGAGTAATCACGAATACTAGCGCATTCTTCTTTACATCCCTCTTTATCCTGCTGAAGGTCTGGAAGATTGAAAAGTCCCCATTCGGCCTGATCTCTGATATGGTCTGTTCGAATTTCCTTATTGATTCCTGCGATTTCTTTGCCGGTATGAAGTAATCGTACTTGGAAGAGTTGATGATATAGCCCACTCCATCATGGTTCTTCACAATGCTGTATGATGCGTTCATCACCGTTGCTATGACAAAATCGTACATCCTTTTCTGTCTGGTGCCCTGGTTCATGCCCATACCATAGTCAACGACGAAAAAGACGTCAATCTGGCGTTCCTCTTCCATCTGCTTGATGTATAAGTCCTCACCATTGAGTATGCCGTATCTGCTCCATGCAATGTACTTGGTGTCGTCTGACTCGTTGTATGGGCGTATCCCGTAAAAGTTGTACCCCTGTCCTATTTTCTGGGAATAGTGAATGCCGTAGGTGAATTTCATGTTGCTCAGTCTTTCGCTTCTCTGGGTGTAGATATCAGAAAGGGCGGGAGACACTATCATTTCATCAATCACCGGTGCTGTGTAGGAGGATATACATAGCTTCATTGGATCCTCGGCGTAGATTATAACCGGACCCACCTTGTATTTTCCAATGGCAATTGATGCTATGGAATAGTCCCTCTTTGCCTGTTCCCCCGGCTTAAGGGTAATGTATCCCTGGAAATCGCCCTCTGTATTGAAAACGTCGGACAGTGTGTCATAGTAATGGAAATAAAGGGTTTTCCTGGTCCTGTTCGTGAAAAATATCCTTATTGGCCGCATCTGGAATTTCCGGGCGGAATTGGACTCGATCTCCCTCCTGACCTCTATATTCCTTATGCTCCTGGAGAGGCCGGTGTTGAAAGATATAATGTCGCTGGCCACCACGAAAAAAAGGATCATCAGCGCCACGATATAATAATCGTAGCCGATGAAAAGCGACTCCAGCAAGCCGCCGGCAATTATTCCAAGCATTATATATCCAGTTTTCCTGATCATGTTGGTATCTCTACTTCACCCACAATCCTGTCTATTATGCTATTCACTGTCCCTACCGGATCTGATGATCCGTCTATCATAGCCTCCGGTTTGAGAATAATCCTGTGGTTCAGCAGCTCCCTGGATATGGATACTATATCTTCAGGGATCACGTAGTTCCTGCCGTTGATTAGTGCGTTTGCCCTGACTGCCTTCAGATATTTTGCAGTGGTTCTCGGGCTTGCGCCAAGGTATACCATATCGCTTTCCCTGGTCCTTCTGATCAGATCCACGATGTATATCTTCACATCCTGTGAGATGTACACATTGTCAACAACTGATCTCAGCTTCAGGATCTGGTCGGCGTTCATCAGATTCTCCTTTATCTGTGCCCTGTTCGTGATGGAGTTGAGGATGTTTATCTCCTCCTCGCGGCTGGGGTAGGTGAGGTTGTACCGGAAAAGAAACCGGTCCATGAGAGCCTCTGCAAGGGGGAAAGTCCCCTCCTGCTCGACAGGGTTTTGCGTCGCAATGACCAGGTAAGGCTCGGGAAGGATATGGTCTTCACCGCCAACCGAAACCCGGTGTTCCTCCATTGCCTCCAGCAGTGCAGACTGTACCTTGGCAGGAGTCCTGTTAATTTCATCCGCAAGGATAAGATTGGAGAATATCGGGCCCTGCCTGAATTCCATCTTCCTGGATTCCAGGTTGAAGACTATGCTCCCGGTAATATCAGACGGGAGCATATCCGGAGTGAACTGGATCCTGTTGAATTTGATGCCTATCTCCTTTGCAAACTGGCTCGCCAGCATGGTCTTTGCCAGGCCGGGCACGCCCTCCAGAAGGATGTGGTTTCCGCTCATCAGAGCGATGAACATGAAACGCACAATGCGTTCCGATCCCACGACCACCTTGCCCATGTCTGCCTGAATCTGTTTCACTGTATTCCTGAGTTCCATCAAGTCACTGCTGTTTATTTCTGTCATTTTGTGTTAGCTCCTTCCTTCACGTTTGCAAGTTCGAAATGCTCCATCTTCATTTTCCTGACGCTTGCGTAGAGATCGAGTATTTGCCTGAATGTATCGAGTTTAAGTTCCTCTCCCCTTTTTTTCCTTTTTTTGTAGGTAGACTTGCTCATGGCATCGTATCTTCTGTATGCCTTCATGAGTCTCTTGAAATCCATTGAATTCCGCATCAGTGCCTCAAAATCATTTCCCATGTCTGCCAGGTATTTTTCATAGTTGTTGCTCTGAATAATATTCACCTCTCTGTTGAACCGATCGGT
>JAJYRT010000133.1 GCA_021793945.1 Thermoplasmata archaeon | reverse complement strand
CACTCGGCTGTTAACCGAGCGGTCGTCGGTTCAAATCCGACCAGCGGCGTTGGGGCTGTAGCTCAGCCAGGTAGAGCGCCTGGCTCATAACCAGGTGGCCGTCGGTTCAAACCCGGCCAGCCCCATTCCCTATTAGGTTTAAACCTAAAAATAGGCATGTAAATCAGGGAGGTTGCTTATATACTCAGCACCCAACATCTCAATTTTTTTTGTAGTAATAAAAATGAATACATGGTCAGTTATGCCATTTTTCAAAATGATCCTTCTCAGATTTCTATGCCATCCATCTGTCCACTTTTGGTAAGGTTGCCAAAACTGGACACCCTTAAGTTCATTCTCCATCACTCTTGGTATGAGATTACCTTTTGGAGATTACATCGGCTTAGAATCGCTTCCTAAGAGGTCAGGAGTTATCCCATTGTGATCTTTTACAATTCATGCAAGGAACACGACTTAAATAGAAATGACGGAATAAATAACAACTCAGCGTGAGTTTACATCGATCAGGTTTACTATTTCGATAAAGCCAGTCTTTCACTGAGTTTTTTCATTAGCACTTCAGGGTGCTATTATGCTTAGAAGTTTTCTGTTATTGTTTTTTCCCTTATAATTGATGATTTGTGATTAATTCGTATGGAAATGTTTTTATTCACAGGGTGCATACATGTGTGTGCCAGGAATAGTGTGGAAATCCATTCATGGAAAGAAATACATGGTGCTACGATGGAAGAAGTGGCAGAACGGCCAGTCAAGGGTGGTGAAGGAGATATACATCGGTGATGCCGAAAGACTTGCCAGGACTCTTGAGAATCCTGGATATGATATATCGGTGACATCACTCTCCTACGGATCAACTGCCTCCATACTTGCAATGGAGAAAACCATCGGTATCAAGGGCATAGTTGATGGCATTGTCGGTCATAGTGGAAATGGCATGTCACCAGGAGATTATGCCTTACTGTTTGCAATGAACAGGTTATCGGACCCGAGATCAAAGAACGGCATAGGAGAATGGATGAAAAGCGATTATGCATCCACCATATACCCGGAAGTATCGTCACAGGGTTACTGGAACATGATGGATCGATTCACGATGGATCACATCAAAAAAATAAAGGAAGAGATCAGGGACAGGCTGATATCCATGGGCTACGATCATTCCAGGATGTTCGTGGACGGATCAAATTTCTATACCTACATGGAGGAGAATGATATTGCAAAAAAGGGACACAACAAGGCTCATAGATACGATCTGAACCAGATATCCTACTACATCGAAGCAAATGAGGATTACATACCGTTCTATGGTGATTCGTACCCAGGCAACATGCATGATTCAAAGACATTCGGTATGACGATGGATGCAATACCTAAATCATCAATACTGATATTTGACAGGGGATACAATTCCATGGAGAATATACAGAAAATCAGGAAAAGAAAATACATAGGTGCGCTCGTTCAATCGGATCACAGGGATCTCACGGGGATTCCGGTGAAAAAGGATTCTTTCATCGAGACAAGGAAGACTGTATACGGCATTGATCACAGGATCATTGTGTATCACTCCTCAAAGCTTGAGAGGAAAAGAATCATGGCATTCATGAAGATGTTCAGGAAAGCCTATGTAAAGGTGAGGAGCATAATGGAATCCGGCGATTTCGATGCATTGGATCGAGCGAGAATATACCTGGAGTCCATGCAACTTCAGGAAACCATTCTGCTGCCTGATGTGACCATAGCAAGCGGCAGGATGCATTCCAGGTTGGAAATGCTTGGGAAGAATGCACTGTTCACAAGCATATCCGATCTTCCGGGAGATGAGATAATAGGTCTATACAAAAAACGGAACAGGGTTGAGCACTGCTTCAGGACGATAAGCATGCATGATCTGATGGCACCGGAATATCACTGGACTCCCCAGATGATAAGGGTCCACATGCTCTTCTCCCACATTGCGTATCTCTTCCTTGCACTGATATACAACAGGATCAGTGAGATAACATCCCTTGCTTCAAGCATCGATACACTGAAAACCATAAGAATAACATTCCTCTTGAGAAACAAGGAGGTAAGGAAGGTGGTGACATCGCAGAACGAACATGGTATCAATGCCATGAAAATCCTGGGAATAGAAAATGCGAATTAGCACCCTGAACCTGATTGGCATTTCAAACAGGAATAGAGCCACTGGGAAGTGTCAATAAAAATAAACCATGTATAGTCACATAAACGAGTTTTATTTTCGATAACGCAGTTTTATATTATTCAAAGGTCGTTTAACGCTCATTTAACGGGCACTCAAGCTATTCGGTATTCGGAATCCAAGGCGGCGTCAACTTTTGATATTCTTTTGAAGTTCTGCCATCCATCTTGATACGTTTGGGGGAAGGAACCTGATCTTCTGAATCTTGCCGCCTGAGTCAAGGTATGTTATCTCAATGGAAACCCCCTTAGAGTCCCCATTTACTAATGGAATTCCTTGCCTAATATTGGCAAGCCGGATATTTGAAAGTGGGATCTCTTCTGGGGGAAAGAACCGCCAGCTGGAAAATATGAGGCGCTCCGAGGTGAGTGCGACGGAGACATCATGAACAATGCTCTTGTTCAGACCACCCAGCTTATATCGCCTACCCAGGGGTTTGACAGACCTGCTGGAGATGATAAGCCTCTCATCCTTCTTCAGGTTAACCAGCAGGTCATTGGAATCGGCAGCGTAACTAGTCACTTCATCCTGTTGCATGAGAGTCATCATTGAAAATGCGCGCTCTCCTTCTCGATTCAGAAGGTATTGCTGATCATCGTCGCGCATAAGTACATTCTCCATTTTCTTCAAATGAAAGCTGAGCGAACCTGTGTTTTCACCCGTGGTCTGCATGATTTCAGTGAACCCTGCCCGTTTCCTGTCATGAAGGAATAAGATTATTTGTCTCCTGACAGGATGCGAAATTATATCATATATTTCAAAGTTGTTTTCCAGTTTTACCATTGGTACCTAACTTAATCATCCAAGACCATTACATAGGCTTTTTGCAAAGTGAAGTTGGGATTCTTTCCAACCAGTCTTGGAAAGAAGACTTCTGAAAATATTGGCATCACGTATAGCCGCGATGTTTCCGCCCACACCTCATGCAGATTGCCACGCACAGTCCTCGCCTGCAGGCGATCATTGTCAAAAAAATGAGGCTTTTCCCCACTCCAGCTCGATAAACAAGAAACCTTAGAATTCAAAACCTGTCCATTCCATACAGTCCTCTTCGCTAGCATGATTGATGAGGGAACATTCTTCAGGAATGATCAGGCAAGGTGGCAGATCATGTTCATCTGTTCATCAAAGCCGATCCAACAATGTCTCCTCATTTCATTGTTCAGCAGCTGAAGGGCTATACTTCAAGGACACTTAGACAGGAATTCCCTGCACTCCGTAGCAGATTGCCTACGTTGTGGACAAGAAGCTACTACGTTGAATCCGTTGGGCACATCTCTGAGTCCGTGATCAAGAAATACATAAAGGAGCAGAAGAATGTATGATCTTGACATATAAGATTCGTCATGGAAGGGATTTCTCCGTTGAACTTGAAAAGGGAAGACAGGTAGCACAGTATGCCATAGACCACCGTACCTTTTCATCGAAGGACGTCAAGCATTTTGGCTTGAAATCGGCAATATCCAACCAGATTCTGAGAAAATATTCAAGAAACTGGAATGCCAGGAAGGTCAATAGGGTAAAGCTGACTGTACCGGCACAGGGGATCAGGTTCAATCATGAAGGGAGGACAATATCCGCGCCATCCCTTAAGTTCCAGATAAGCTATATGTTCAGGAATGATTTTGAGAAGATCAACCAGATCGAATTTGATCATATTTTTGCATACATTTCCCTGACTGTTCCAGAGAATGCAATGATAAAACCGGATGCATATCTTGGCATTGACCGGAATACAACAGGTCATATTGCAGTAGTAGGCAATCCAAAAACAGGGAAGGTATTGAAGCTTGGGAAACGGGCTGAACATGTGCATAAGAAATACAGGAACATGCGGAAGAACCTCCAGAAGAAAGGCAAATACAGGAAGGCGAAAAGAACAAAGAAAAGGGAAAGCAGAATAGAGAAGGATATTAACCATAATGTTTCGAAAAAGATAGTGCAGGAAGCTAAGCAGAATGGAATGGGAATCAAGCTCGAATATCTCAAAGGGATAAGAGAAGTAAGGTCGGGCAGGAATTTCAGGTATTCCCTGAATAGCTGGTCATTCTATCAGCTTGAACAGATGATAGAATACAAGGCCAGACTACTTGGAGTACCTGTTGTATATGTTGATCCGCACAACACCTCAAGGGAGTGTTCAGTATGTGGACAGATAGGTAACCGTTCAGGAAAAAGTTTTAAGTGCCAGTGCGGGCACGTTGATCATGCCGATGCCAACGCCTCATTCAACATAGCGTTGCGCCCAGCATTTGAGGAAGGCATAGATCGATTGTATGCAGACAGGGATGCATGCAAACGGAACACTGATATCCCCAAAGAGGCAACGTTATGAGCGATAGCGACCTCAGAACCCCACATGCTTTAGCTGTGGGAGTATGTCAGGTCCATTATAACATTAGGACAATTTTTATAGATAAATATTTAGGAAGCTGGATGCACATTTTTATCTTTGAATTTTATCAGGCATTTCCACTTGGAAAGAAATATATATAATATAAAAGTTAAGCAATTATGATTGTAGAGGAAATAGATAAAAAACTCGACATGGAGTTATCATTTTCTATGTCCTCAAAGAATCCACTTGCATCGTTCGCAGAAAAATTCCATATTTTTTCGCTTTCTAACTGGATTTTCAGGAATGCGATG